>NZ_JAAHFZ010000015.1:0-50442 GCF_010672795.1 Moorena sp. SIO1G6 | reverse complement strand
AGGGGCCATTGACTTCTACCGTATGACCGTAAGTATTTTTAGAACCCCGTTTCACCGTGATCACAGGGTTGCGCTCCCCGCTCTTGAGATTTTGGCGAATTACCTTCTGATTAACGTGAATCACAGCCTTAGTGTACTCCGTGCGCTTTGACCAATTCCGCTTCGGTCCGCGAGTACCAGGAGTGACCACCGGCATACCATCAAACAGAGGAATCACCCAAGTCCTACCCACCTTATAAGCCCCCTTCACTCTGCCTTTGCTCAGCAGGAAACGGACGCGAGTGGCAGAAACACCTAGTAATTCAGCGGCTTGGGCGGTAGAAATCATCATGGCAGCAAAACCATTGCTTTAACGTTACTGTTAACTTAACACAAATTCTCATAAAATGCAAGGGGTTAGAAAAACTATTGCAGCGATGCAGCGCGGTCATGGGGGAAACCCCCATGACCGCGCTGCATCAAGACATTGACACTATCTTTAGCTAGAGAGTGGTAAGGGTGGTAAGAGGGGTTAGAAAAACTGTTGCATTGACGCTATAGCAGAAGTCAGAAGTCAGAAGTAAAACTATTGCTATACTTAGCTTTGAGACTTTTGTCATGTCCTAACTGCCCTGGCGACTGCTATATCTGAGTTTAGGGGTTTTAAGGGTGGTAAGAGAGGAAAAAGTTTAAAGGGTCACAAAAACTGTTGCACTGACACTATCTCTAGCTAGAGGGTGGTAAAAGTTGTAAAGGTTGTAAGTGTGGTATTAGTGGGAAAAGGGGTCAGAAAACTGTTGCACTGACGCACTGATGAGCAGCCCATATTGCGTACGCGTAGCGGTGCCTGCGGCACATCGCAGAGAACCGGTATGCGTACGCGTTTACAGAACCAGTATGCGTACGCGTTTACAGAACCAGTATGCGTACGCGTAGCGGTGCCTGCGGCACATCGCAGAGAACCGGTATGCGTACGCGTAGCGGTGCCTGCGGCACATCGCAGAGAACCGGTATGCGTACGCACCAAATACAACTAATACAATTCTCGTTACTGTTCCGATCTCCCCATCTCCCCATCTCCCCATCTCCCCATCTCCCCATCTCCCCACTCCCGATTACCGATTACCAATAGTTTCTCTAAAAGCTGGACGTTCAGACAAACGCATCACATAATCAGCAACAGCTGGATACTCCTTCAAATCCAAATTTACCAGTATTTTGGCATAAGCTAAATAAGACCCTACTGCAATATCAGCCACACTTAACTTATCCCCTAACAAAAACGGTTTATCGGTTAATATTTCATTTAGTGGCTTCAACAAACGGGGCGTTTCTTTCTCCCGTCTATCGTCCACAAACAATTCTAGTCCTAAGGTAGCATTAGCAAACAACACCCACTGCAAAATCTCCGACTGTTCTTCTAGAGAAATAGGGGTTTCTTCATACTTATTAGCTAAGTAAACCAAAATCGCTCCCGACTCCCAAAGTTTGAAGTCCCCATCCACAATTGCTGGCACCTTCCCCATCGGATTAATCGACAGGTATTCCTGCTGTTTATGCTCTCCAGCTTTCATATCCAGCAAGATATACTCATAGGGCACTCCCAACTCCTCAAGATACCACTGCACAATCGCAGCTCGGCTCCGAAGAGCACCATAAAGTTTTAGTTGTGCAGATGATTGACTGACTTCAAAATTGTCATGACTACTGAATTCTGACTCTTGAGTAGGATAAGACATTGTTATAGATCTAGATTCGTTTACCTTAGAAGTATTAAATGCACTTTGCCCACTGACAGGATTAACGTATCCAAGGATTATATAAGTGGATAAAGTAGCTAATAAACAGAATAATAGATCCATAGCAATAAGTCAAGTAGTTGTTAATTTTGTGAGGTAGAAATTTCTGGGTTTTAGGGAGCAGCGAGTAGGGAGCAGGGAGCAGGGAATCGGGAATCGGGAATAGTAGAAAAGAGCGATGCAGCGCGGTCAAAGGATGCTACCCCATTAGCGACTGTATCAATAAGCTACAAAGACTTTTTGATGTTATGAGAAATCCGCCAGATTGTTAATGACCTATTTATAAATGCTATACAGCGTTTTTCATAACTATAAGCTATAAAGGTACATAAAATTTTTTACCTATTCCTTATTCCCGATCCCGATTCCCGATTCCCGATTCCCGATTCCCGATTCCCAATTCCCTACTCCCAATTCCCTACTCCCAACCAGTTTTTCACAAAACTTTTCAAAATATGTTATAATATTATATTTTTTGTGCTAAACTATAAGAGTGGGCGCTGAGACGCCCGGAGTCAAGAGCTAGCCCGTAGATGTTGGACCGTCGGCGGGCTAGCTCTGGCTCCCCTACAAAAGGAGATAGTTTGATTATGAGTTATTCTGAACGCCTTCATCCGTGGGTGGTCATTCGGCTGTTACCCAAGATGCAGCGGAGAGTCGTTGCTCGCTTCCGGAACCGGTCCGATGCAGAGGGACATTTATGGGCTCTGAAACGATTAATGCCTGATGCTCAATTTGTCATTGTCTTTGACGTCGGTAATCTAGACCTCGGTAATCCAATGGATGAGGAATCCTAGGGGTTTTGCATCGATCAGCGGTCAGCGGTCAGCGGTCAGCGGTCAGCGGTCAGTGGTCAGTGGTCAGTGGTCAGTGGTCAGCCGTCAGCCGTCAGCCGTCAGTGGTCAGCCGTCAGTGGTCAGCCGTCAGTGGTCAGCCGTCAGCCGTCACCTTCAGTGGTCAGTGGTCAGCCGTTGGCTGAAAGCTGATAGCACCTCAAGTAGCGTGCGCGTAGCGCTTAAGCTGATAGCACCTCAAGTAGCGTGCGCGTAGCGCTTAAGCTGATAACTGATTGCTGATTGCTGATTGCTGATAACTGATTGCTGATTGCTGATTGCTGGTAACTGATAGCTGATAGCTGAATACTGATAGCTGATAGCTGATAGCTCAGCAGCACCAAACAACTCTGGTGTACCATGGCACAATGAACCCAGAAAATCTATATCGCGCTATAATATTATTACTATTATGACTAAGTTTGTCTTCATCACTGGAGGGGTTGTATCCAGTATTGGCAAGGGGATTGTTGCTGCTAGCTTGGGACGTTTACTCAAATCCCGGAACTATTCCGTTTCGATTCTTAAACTAGACCCCTATATTAACGTAGATCCGGGAACCATGAGTCCCTACCAACATGGAGAAGTGTTTGTAACATCAGACGGTGCCGAGACAGATTTAGATTTAGGTCACTATGAACGCTTCACGGATACCTCTGTCTCTCGCCTAAACAGTGTCACAACTGGCTCGATTTATCAAGCCGTAATCAATAAAGAACGTCGCGGTGACTACCAGGGGGGGACAGTGCAGGTGATTCCCCACATTACCAATGAAATAAAACAGCGCATTCATCGAGTTGCCCAAAATTCCAATCCTGATGTAGTGATTACAGAAATTGGTGGCACATTGGGGGATATTGAATCCCTACCGTTTTTGGAAGCAATTCGTCAATTCCGTAAGGATGTCGGGCGCAATCACGTCCTTTATATGCACGTCACCCTATTACCTTGGATTCCTGCGGCTGGAGAAATAAAAACTAAGCCAACCCAGCACTCCGTCAAGGAATTGCGTGCCATTGGGATTCAACCGGATATTTTAATTTGCCGATGCGATCGCGCTTTCCCAAGCGGATTAAAAGATAAAATATCAGCATTCTGTGATGTACCAGTAGAGTCAGTTATTTCTGCACAGGACGCCAGCAGTATCTACGAAGTCCCCCTAATGCTAGAAAAAGAAGGACTAGCCCAGCAAACCCTAGAGTTATTCCAGATGGAGCAACGGGAACCAGATTTAACCCATTGGCAGCGGTTAGTTGAGCGTTTGCATAATCCCACTCACCATCTTGAAATTGCCATTGTTGGTAAGTATATCAAACTAACTGATGCCTATCTATCCGTTGTGGAAGCTTTGCAGCATGCTGCGATCGCAAAGGATACCAAAATCAAAATACACTGGGTTAGTGCTGAGGATGTGGAAGCTTACGGCCCTGAACCCTTCCTAAACGGTTTTAACGGTATCCTTATTCCTGGAGGCTTTGGGATTCGGGGAGTAGATGGCAAAATTGAAGCAATTCGGTATGCTAGGGAAAATCAGATTCCCTTGCTGGGCTTATGTTTAGGGATGCAGTGTTCTGTAGTTGAATGGGCAAAGCACATAGCCCTCTTAGAAGATGCCCATAGTGCCGAGTTTTTCACTGATATCAAGAATCCCGTCATTCATCTATTGCCAGAGCAACAAGATGTAGTGGATTTAGGCGGTACCATGCGTTTAGGGCTCTACCCATGCCGTATAGCACCTAATACTCTAGCATCTTCCCTCTACCAACAGGAAGTAATTTATGAGCGCCACCGCCACCGCTATGAATTTAATAACGCTTATCGCAACCTATTTCTAGAAACAGGTTATGTGATTAGTGGTACTTCTCCCGATGGTCGCCTCGTGGAAATGATTGAATTGAAACAACACCCCTTCTTTATTGCCACTCAGTTCCACCCAGAATTTAGCTCCCGTCCCAGTCATCCCCATCCATTGTTTGTGGGATTTGTGCAAGCTACCCTTGACAAAGCACAGGTTAAACAGTCCACTACTAACGGCAGTACTAGCGAAAACCAGCAATCCGTTGCGGAAGTAAGCTGCTAAGTATGTGACGCAGGTGCTTTCGGTATTGATCAGGGTAAATAGGGCAACGGATGTCACATATGTCGCAGATTAGGGGATCAATGACATCATGCCGGATAATTACCCTCCATCAAAACATGATTCCACAGAAATTATCCGGCTCTGAGGAATAAACCCCTGAAATATGACTTAGCTTGATCAGCAGCTAGGCAACAGTGAAGTACCCCAACCGACACCAAGTAGGTTGGGGCTTCAACTTTCGCTCAATTCAGGGATGATCTTAATAGAATTAAGAATTAAGAATGCGCGAATTTAGAATTGGATTCTTAATTCTACATTCTTAATTCTACATTCTTAATTCTACATTCTTAATTCTACATTCTTAATTCTACATTCTACATTCTACATTTTTCCTATCCTGGTTAACTATTTATCCTTCTTGGTTGAAAGTCAAGTAACAAGTAACAAATGGAGCATGTCAGTTTTGTTAATTCCTGATTCAGCTCCCCCTAAATCCCCCTTAATAAGGGGGACTTTTGAATCTAATTCCTCCCTTGATTAAGGGGGGTTAGGGGGGATATATGTACATAATTACAAAGGTGAAATGCTCCCAGTAACAAGTAACAAGTGTTAATTAACAAGAAGTAACCAGTAATCTGAATAAGAAGAGCAATCCGTATAGGAATTGTGATAATTTTTGTTTCCTGTTCCCTTTGCTAAAGTGATTAACTGGACTCGTTCGAATTGGTAATTGCTAGTATTACCAACCCATTATTTCAATAAGGAGGTTTTGTGAGTTACTGGATAAAAGTTAATTACGATCATCGAGAATATGTTATTGATCTGGATCGGCTTAGTACATTCACCCATGGACCCAACGGAAAAATAACCTTCTGGTTACCCGATAGTACTATTCCCATTATTATCAACCGTCAAAATGACCCAGACGGTTATCAACGAGTGGTCAACTACATTCAAAAGTTATCAGCACGATCACCTTCAGGTTTTTGGATTACATTCAGTTACGAGCGTCATGATTATATCCTTGACCTCAACAAAATCAGTAGTTTTTGTCACTACCCAAATCAGAGATTAACCTTTTGGTTACCTGACAGTTCCATGCCCATCATTATTAGCGAACAAAAATATCCAGACATTTATCATAAGATAATAGACTACATTGAACAAAAAACTGGCTACCTACTAACGTAATTATAGAATTTAGAATTTAGAATTGGGAATTTAGAATTAATAATTTAGAATTTAGAATTTAGAATTTAGAATTTAGAATTATACATGCTACCTTCTGGCTTCTGGCTTCTGGCTTCGGGAGCATCCCAATTTGGCACGTTAGCTCTTGTTAGGGGGCTGAAACCCTTGAAATATCGTTGCTTTGGGTAATATTGTTTCCAAAATGAGATGCTCCCCTGGCTTCTGGCTTCTGGCTTCTGGCTTCTGGCTTCTGGCTTCTGGCTTCTGGCTTCTGCCTTCTTAATTCCCCATTCTTAATTCCCCATTCTTAATTCTACATTCTTAATTCTACATTCTTAATTCCCCATTCTTAATTCTACATTCTTAATTCTACATTCTTAATTCTTAATTCTTAATTCTTAATTCTACATTCTTAATTCTACATTCTTAATTCTACATTCTTAATTCCCCATTCTTAATTCCCCATTCTTAATTCTACATTCTTAATTCTACATTCTTAATTCAATGTAATTACTGTCACTTCTGGTGGACAAAATAGACGACCTGGCCAATAAGTTCCTAAACCACGATTAGTATACAACTGGTTTCTACCGATCCGATGTAAACCCTCAGACCATTCCCAGTGCTTAGTTACTTTTGAACATACTTTCAAATACGGTATCCAGGGCTGCACAGATTTAGGAATATACTTCCGGAGGGTTTTTAACATTGCTGGCGCAGGTCCGATTCCTGGAATCACAATCTGACCACCATGGGTATGACCAGACAACTGTAAATCCACTCGCCAACGCTGTAATATCTCCGCAGTATCAGGGTTGTGGGATAAGACAATCCGGGGTGTTTTGGGGTCAATTTGATTGAGCACTGGACCAGGATTGAAATCACCAGACCAAAAATCAGCAAGTCCTACTAGCGGTAATTGTGCTCCAAACGGATAAGCGATCGCATTCCACAACACCTTCACACCAATCTTAGTTAGAGCCTGAGTAACTGTTGCTTTTGAATGACGCCAGACTAAATCATGGTTACCCAGTACAGCATAGATTCCATGGCGACTTTCCAGATACTTCAATCGCCGCACTAGTAGATAAATCGGAGTCGGGCTATTGGTTACGTAGTCGCCAGTTAAGACGACTAGATCAGGTTGAGCTTGATTAGCGGCTTCAATAGCGTCAGCTAAGATATTTTCTCGTAACTGCTGTCGATCATAATGTAAATCGGATAGTTGTACAATTGTTGTACCTCGCAATGACGTAGGTAAATCGGCGATCGTAACGGTGATTTTTTCTACCCTTATCGGTCCTGAAAATATCCAATTCATCCAGCTAATCAAGAGGGTCATTAAACACTTGCCTCCAGCATAGCTCAGCCATCAGCTATCAGCCATCAGCTATCAGCTATCAGCCATCAACTATCAGCTATCAGTTATCAGTTATCAGCCATCAGCTAATAGCTATCAGTTTTTGAATAAAACAGGTAACCATTTGTTTAATAGTCACAAAAGTCACAGCGTCGTTCGCACAGCGTGGCCAAAGGCCAAAGCCTGTGCCACAAAGCTGACGGCTGACGGCTGACCGCTGACGGCTGACCGCTGACGGCTGACCGCTGATAGCTTAAAATCTAATTTAGAATTAGGGATAAAATCAGGATTATTTTTGACTAATAAAAATCTTGACCTTATCTTTTGACCAAGCTTGAGGATAAATTATATTTTGGTAAGTTATTTCCTCAGCTTGGTTTGTTTTATCAGGTTCAGGTTTAGTTGAAAAAATTGCACAAGGAATAAATTCGCTATTGGTGGAAACTTCAGACTTGCTGGCTGATGTATTCTTAACGTTTATATGTTTAATCCTCACTGGTAAATCAGTCTGTTCTTGTAACAGTATCCATAATGGGTATTCCCAGTCATTATCACCTAAATACAGTCCAATATCTGTACATTTATTACTTTTCAAAATATCACTAGCACCGAGGTAAGCTGATTGGATTCGAGACTTACTGTTAAAATATTGCTCAGTACGGCTAGTGTTGAAAATACTGTTAGCGCCCAGAAGAGGTCGTTCTCTGCCAGATAATGCCCATGGTAATGATGTGATGATCAGAACCACTGCTATAACATTGGCAACTTGACGTAGCTTAATTTGGGACAATACTATTCCAACTACTGCAGAAAAAAGTAAGAAAATTGGTAAATGAAGCCGACTGTTCCACCATTGCCATTTCAACAGGAAACAAAATAGCAGAAATATGCTAATAATCACAGCAATGTAACTGATTATATAGCGTTGCTTTCGACCCTGTCGTTGGATGAAACAAGCGATGACTGAAAAAACGATTAAAACTAGATGAAGGGTGTTGCTGGTGTTGTTTTCCGTAGCATTAATTCCCAGAGTTGATAAGCTACCAGGAATCCCAAAGTTTCCGGTATAGGTAGTGCGGGGGTCACTAATATCTACACTTAAAACAAGATGGCATAAATTAATTATCTTATTAGATATAGCATTAATAATCCCAATCGGTGTTCCCAGGTGAAGACCAATATTTCTCAAAATATTGGAGACTAATACTGACGTTGTAAAAATTTCATTAGTATATCGTAGTTCTTCTGAAGCCGTGGCAATTGGAGTGCCATACAATTCAAAGTTACGGATATAGTGACCAAGATTAAGTAAAATAACAATAACCCCTACCGCTAAAATTGGCTTCCACCATCGCCAACGTAGGCGCTTAATCATCATCAGTGAAAACCAAATAAATAAGGGTAATGTATAAATATAGGCTGTTGCTTTCGTAACAATAGCCATCCCCATGGTAGCACCAACCCCTAATATATTAATCCAGCTAACTCTGGATTTGATAGTCAAAATAATAAAGTAAGCCAAACAAATCACCCAGAACGAAACCACATAATCATTCTGGGTACTTGACCCTTGTAGGATTCCCATGGGAATAGTCGCAGCGACGACAGCAGCAAAAACCTGTCCTCGTATCGCCGCTCCCAATTCTTTAGCAATCAGAGATACCCCAATCACGCTACCAATCATACTGAACCATTGGACAAGATTAGCTAAGCGATCGCCCCCACTCAGGAGTTGAAAATGCATGATCGTAAATTCAGCCCAAGGGTTTTGGTAAAGCTGTCTGGGAATATGGGTAGGATAATGGGCAACACTGTGATGCTGCATCCAATGAAGCACACGACTCATGTGGTAAGTCATAGAATCCCAGGTGTTGGGAGGCGCAACGATAGCAGTTAAGCCTACGATAGCGACCAGAAATCCTATACCTCCAAGTAATACCAGTAAAAAACCAGAGATTTGGGCATTCCCATTGTTTGGATTTTGCCCATTCGTGGAGGGTGAGCTTTGCCCAATCCCATTTTGCCCAATCCCATGTTGTGAATCCTCGGTGCGGGTGACTCGTTCTGGTTTAACAGTCCGAAAGTAGGCAAAAATCAACGTCAGACTCAGTAAACCCCAGATTCCCGCTAACCAACCCCAAGTAATTAACTTAAATAAACTTAAAACTTCAGTGATAAAGGTTAATAAGACTCCCCAGGTAATAGCTGTCCACAATAGGGAACTACGCCAGCAATAATTGTAACGATAGATGAAGAGAAATAAAACAGTGAAGGTAATCAGAGGGAGCAAAGCCAACATAGTTAGTTATTATAGCAAAGGGAATAGGGAATAGGGAATAGGGAATAGGGAATAGGGAGTAGGGAGTAAGTGATTAACCAAAAGTTCATGTAGGGTGGGCAGTGTATCAGACAGATTCCGAAGTTTGTAATAGGGTTGCTCGGCACTGCCCACCATCGGATTATGACTGCCCACCATCAGATTATGACTAACGAAAAAGATTGTATTTTAAGATACAGAATATTGCCCTAAACCCATCCCTCCAGCCAATTTTTTTCCCTTCTTCGTAAGTGCGACCATAGTAAGATATTCCTACTTCATAGATGCGGCATTTCTTTTTGGCAACCTTAGCAGTAATTTCTGGTTCAAAGCCAAACCGAGATTCTTCGATTTTGATAGATTGGATAAGTTCACGCCGGAATGCCTTATAGCAGGTTTCCATATCGGTAAGGTTAATATTGGTAAACATATTGGAGAGCATGGTTAAAAATTTATTGCCCACCATATGCCAGTAGTACACTACCCGATGGGGACCACCGCCAGCGAAACGGGAGCCATAAACCACATCCGCTTTGCCATCAATAATCGGCTGCATTAACAAGGGATATTCCTGGGGATCGTACTCTAAATCAGCGTCTTGAACGATTACGATATCTCCAGTAGCCAAGCCAAACCCAGTCCGTAAGGCAGCTCCTTTGCCCCGATTCTTGTGATGATAGACAACATGGTCAATCTGGGATTCTAGTGATGACTCTAAAATCTCTCTAGTGCCATCCGTTGAGTAGTCATCGACAACAATAATTTCGCACTCTTTAACCGGAGATGCTTTGACAGCTTCAATAACATTGGCAATTGTGTTGACTTCGTTAAAACAGGGTATTACAACACTTAGCTTCATAAGCTTAATCCTTAATAATAAGCAAATAATTTGATTAGCTTAAAACTTTACATAATCTTTACATAATCCCCGCCTAATTCCCCTAGCCTTTGGTTAAGTAGAGAGTTTGAGCCCCTAAACACATCACGAAATATTTACATAACGTCAGTTACATAAAGTTATGGGAAGTTTCCCCGTGATTAGATGGGATTGAACCCTCAAATTCAGGGCACGACCAGGATTGATAGACAGGTTTGAGGTTGACTACTTGACACCCTGAATAAATTAGTATAATTCTACTGTAGGATTATAAATAGATCAACTAAATAGAGCAACATAGAGCAACTAACATAGAGCAACTACTAAACCATTACGCTCAAGCCTGATTGGGGAGTCGTTGCTCATTACTCATTAGTATTTTGGTAAGCATTCAGCCGTCAGCGGTCAGCCGTCAGACTTTGGCTGATAGCTTGTAGGGTGGGCAAAAACAGTTTGCTTCTTTTGAGTATTCTAGATTATACTACTTTGCCCACCCTACTTTAATTGGTCTGATCCGCGACACGCTGATAGCAGCTTGTAGGGTGGGCAAAAACAGTTTGCTTCTTTTGAGTATTCTAGATTATACTACTTTGCCCACCCTACTTTAATTGGTCTGATCCGCGACACGCTGATAGCAGCTTGTAGGGTGGGCAAAAACAGTTTGCTTCTTTTGAGTATTCTAGATTATACTACTTTGCCCACCCTACTTTAATTGGTCTGATAGCACTGATAGCTGATAGCAGCTTGTAGGGTGGGCAAAAACAGTTTGCTTCTTTTGAGTATTCTAGATTATACTACTTTGCCCACCCTACTTTAATTGGTCTGATAGCACTGATAGCTGATAGCTGATAGCTGAATGCTTACGTATTTTGACTAATGACTGATAACTAGTGACTAATAACTAAACTAATGACTAATGCCATAGGCTTGATAGCACTAGGTATTAGGCGCGCTAGACATTAAGTACTAACACCATTAACCCAAAACCTAACATCTAACATCTAGCACCATTAACCTAAAAAAAATTCCATCAACCAAGAGAGTATGTCTTTGGATACCAGTAATGACTACATAACACCAGAAGAATCTCACCTTAGTGATTCTTCCTTATCCTTGGTGATTCCCACCTATAACGAGAGTAGAAACATCGGGGAGCTAATTAGAATCCTGAGCAATTTGCTCGATGAAGCTATACCAAACCAATACGAACTAATTGTAGTAGATGACGATAGTCCTGATCGTACCTGGGAAATCGCCCAGGCTCTGATGTCGGACTATCCACAGTTACAGGTAATTCGCCGTCAGCATGAACGGGGGTTATCTACAGCAGTTATTCACGGCTGGAAGGTAGGTACTGGAAAAATTTTGGGGGTAATTGATGGGGATTTACAGCATCCACCAGAGATATTAGTAAAACTTTTGGTAGCAATGGAGGATGGAGCCGATATCGCTATTGCCAGTCGTCATGTAGACGATGGTGGTGTTAGTGATTGGAGTGTAGTGAGGCGTTTCTTATCCAGAGGTGCTCAACTTTTAGGATTATCGATTTTACCAGAAGTTATCGGTCGTGTTTCTGACCCAATGAGCGGTTTTTTTATGGTACGCCGTAGTGCCATTCAGGAAAAAGACCTCAATCCTCTGGGGTACAAGATTCTAATTGAAGTGCTGGCTAGGGGAAAAATTGGCCGAATTGCAGAAGTTGGCTATGTATTTCAAGAGAGACTCTCAGGAGAGAGCAAAGTTACCTGGAAACAGTATGTAGACTATATTAGACACTTACTCCGGTTAAGGTTTTCTCTCGGAACCATTGGTAAACTTAGAAAAGGCATTCCCTTCCCCTTAAAGCGGTTTATTCGTTTTGGCTTAGTGGGATTCAGTGGGGTATTTGTGGATATGACTGTGCTTTACTTACTCCATGACCCTGCTAGTTTGGGTTGGGGACTCACCCGCAGTAAAATTATTGCTGCTGAAGCGGCCATTATGAATAACTTTATTTGGAACGATGCCTGGACATTTAGGGATATAGCGAGTCAGCAGTGGGGATGGGGTAAGCGCTTGAAACGGTTTTTGAAGTTTAACCTGGTCTGTTTGATCGGTTTGTGCCTAAATGTGCTGTTGTTGAATCTGTTGTTTAATCTCCTGGGAATTAACTATCTGATTGCAAATGGTATTGCGATCGCAGCCGTTACTTTCTGGAATTTCTGGATTAATCTAAAACTCAACTGGCGAGTGACGCAAAAATAATGATAACCGGTTGACTGTTGACTGTTGACTGTTGACTGTTGACCGTCAACAGCAAAAGGTTTTAGGGAGTCGGGAGCGGTGCGACCCGTGGCGAATTTAATTCGCCAACGGAAAGCGCACCGAGGGAGTCGCGGTAAGAAAATTGAATGTACTTCATAACAATGAATATCATCTATGGTAAACCTATATGGTAAACAAATTGCAGCAAACTCGTAGATTTACATCAACTTGGTTAGGGCTTTTAATTATTATCCTGTTGATGCTAGGAATAGTGTTTCGATTCGTAAATATTGACAAAAAAAACTACTGGATTGATGAAACCTTTACCTCGCTACGGATTTCTGGTTATCGATTGTCAGACATGATACCAGAAATTTCCAATGGGGATGCGATCGCTATTAAAGAATTACATAAGTATCAGCAGACAAATCCGGAAAAAACTTTGATTGGTACGATTAAGGGATTGGCGTTTGAAGAACCTCAACATCCCCCATTCTATTACGTGATGGCGCGATTTTGGGGGCAGTTATTTGGGAATTCAGTAGCAGTGAGGAGAAGTTTTTCAGCTCTGATTAGCTTGCTGATGTTTCCTGCTATCTATTGGTTATGTCAAGAATTATTCGAGTCGTCCTTGGTGGGATGGGTAGCTATGGCCTTAGTTGCCGTTTCTCCCTTTCAGGTATTGTATGCCCAAGCAGCAAGACAGTATGGCTTATGGGGCGTAACTATTTTGCTATCAAGTGCAGCACTGTTACGGGCAATACGCTTAACCAAACCAAGAAACACCACCAGTAAGATTAGAGACATCCTACACTTTATCTCTACCTGGGGAATTTACGCCCTCACGTTAGTGACAGGATTTTATACCTTTTTATTTTCTATCTTAGTAGCCATCAGCCATGGCATCTATGTACTGGTAACAGAACGGTTCCGCTTCAGTAAAATTATTGTTTACTATGGGCTATCATCGTTAATGGCTTTGATGGTATTTGTCCCTTGGTTACTGGTTTCTAACAGTAACCTTTCTAAGGTATCCAGCAAAACCAAATGGGCACTCAAAGAAGTTCCCTTATCATCATTAGCCCAAACCTGGCTGATTAATATTAATCGGAGTTTCTTTGATCTCAACCAAGGCTTAAATTTCCCCAGCGTAGTGGTCTCTGTAATAATCTTAATCCTAGTCGGCTATGCCATTTACTTTCTCTGTCGTCATAGTCCCAAACGAGTTAGTCTATTCATCTTGACATTAATTGGAGTTACCGCCTTAGCCCTAGTGCTACCGGATTTAATTTCCGGAGGCAAGCGTTCTAGCGTAACTCGCTATCTAATTCCCTGTTATCTTGGTATTCAGCTAGCAGTTGCTTACCTATTTACTAACAAAATAACTAACAAAGTAACTAGTATTTTTCAGGGAGTATGGCAACAGAAGCTATGGCGACTCGGAATGATTTTGCTACTGTCTGGTGGAATTCTATCCTGTGTGATCAGTTCTCAAGCAGAATTTTGGTGGAACAAGTATACTAGTGCTAACCATACCCAGGTAGCAGCAATCATTAACCAGGCTGACCAACCCCTCTTGCTGACAAAAAGTCTGGAAGTGATCTCCCTGTCTTACCTTCTCGACTCCAAAGTGAAGTTTTCTTGGTTAAGCGACAAATCCGTAAAGATGCCTAATGGCGAAAAAAGCAAACAGTTAATCATCCCCGAAAATACCGATGAATTCAGTGATTTATTTTTATATAATCCATCTAAGGAATTGCGAGAAAAATTCGAAAAACAATACAACTATAAATCAGAACTTATTGGCAAATGGAACCATAAACTTGAACCAACCTACGAAATTAAAACGTTTCTGTGGAAACTAGTAAAGCAATAAACTTAAGCATTCAGCTATCAGCCGTCAGCTATCAGCCGTCAGCCGTCAGCCGTCAGCCGTCAGCCGTTGGCCTTTGGCCACGCTACTTGAGGTGCCGTCAGCTAAGAGCTCACACTACTTGAGGTGCTGCGCAAACAGTAGCCTGACCACAGGCCCAAAGCTGATAGCTGAATGCTGATAGCTGAATGCTGATAGCTGAATGCTGATAGCTGAATGCTGATAGCTGAATGCTGATAGCTGATAGCTTACGTCTTGTTTATAATAATCCCTAGAATAACAGGAGCTTGCTCATGGCAATGATTTGCCGTAAATACGGCTTACTCTACCTGATGGCACCGCGAACTGGTTGCACAGCAGTAGAAGATGTCCTCGAAAAAAAGCTAGAAGGTGAACTAGTCCCCCCCCAAGACATCCTAGACGCCAACGGAAAATTTTTGATGCACAGAAGACATCATTCTCTACGAGAGATGTTCAGACGCAATCTTTTGACAGAAAAAGAGGCAGCATCTTATCTAAAATTTAGTTGTATTCGCAACCCTTTTGACAGTTTAGCTTCCGACTATGTAAAAAGAGCCTCAAAATACCAACACTTTATCGCTGACTCCACGTCATGGGTTCACCGTCTACCGGGTTATATAGAAGACATGGAATTTTGCAAAACCCATTCATTTAATGATTGGATTGAGAAACACTATGGCTCTATTTACGGCAATGGACTGAAACGAACCCTTCAATCCCTGGTTCGGAATACTAATCGAAACCGACTTAAACAGTTTGTAGGTCTTCCCGCTGAACCGTATACACTCTATGGAAGTTATACCAAAGGTATGGATAGTGTAATGCGTTTTGAAACCCTTCAGGATGATTTTGACAGAGTCCTGGATAAAGCTGGAGTGCCCTTCAAAGTGCAAATACCAGTGATCAACAAAACCGAAGAAAGAAAGAAAAACTATCGAGAGTACTATAATGAGCGATCGCGAAAAATTGTCCAGTACGTTTTTCACGAAGAACTAAAGCGCTACGGTTACGAATTTTGAACAAGCTAGTAACGGTTAGGGCATCAGCTGTTACCCTTGAGCTGATCTCTAACCGCTTTAAGGCGATTAAGTATAAATTACTATGCCATCTGCTACGCTCAAATATGCCTATTTTCCCGGCTGTGTTGCTCAAGGAGCCTGTGGAGAACTATACCAATCTACGTCAGCTTTAACCCAAGCGCTAGGTATTGAACTGATTGAGTTGAAAAAAGCTGCTTGTTGTGGTTCTGGTACCTTCAAAGAAGATTCCCAACTCCTAGAAGACACTGTTAACGCTCGCAATATCGCCCTAGCTGAGGAGCTGAATCTACCCCTGTTAACCCATTGCAGCACCTGTCAGGGAGTAATTGGTCATGTAGATGAGCGTTTAAAGGAATTCCAAGAGACCGACACAGCTTATGTGGAAAAAGTCAATGGCTTGCTGAAAAAAGAAGGCTGTTCTCCTTACAAAGGCACTACGGAAGTCAAGCATTTACTGTGGGCATTGGTGGCAGATTACGGCATGGAAGCCCTAGCCGCACAGGTGAGTCGTAAGCTAACTGGACTCAAATGTGCTGCATTCTATGGTTGTTATTTGCTGCGAGCTCAGACATCAATCCCCTACGATGACCCAGTGCATCCAGAATCCATGGAAACTGTATTTCGCACTGTAGGAGCAACACCTGTATATTACCGAGGTCGTACTCAATGTTGTGGTTGGCCAATTTCTAGTTATGCCACAGAACAATCCTTCAAGATGGCAGGGAGGCATATTCAGGAAGCCTTGGATGCTGGTGCCGACTGCATGGTGACCCCTTGTCCGTTGTGTCATCTTAATCTGGACTCCCGTCAACCGGAGGTAGAAAAGGTGATTGGGCGTCAGTTCAGGTTACCAGTATTGCATTTACCCCAGTTAGTTGCCCTAGCGCTAGGGGTTAGTCCAAAGCAACTGGGTTTAGAACGGCACGTGGTTTCGACTGGACCTGTATTAGAGAAGTTGGGCCATAAAGTATGAAGTGTGACCTATCAAGTGTGAAGTCTAAATCCGGTTGACGTAAGCATTCAGCTATCAGCTATCAGCTATCAGCTTATGCGCGATGCGTGGCTATCGGCCAAGGGCAAATCCCCAGACTTTCAATTCTCATTAATCTGGAACTATTAAATTATCCTTTTCAAGGTTTATTTTAAGCTGTCAGCCGTGAGCTAAAAGCTGACGGCTGACAGCTGACGGCTGAATGCTTACCGGTTGACTAATTATCATCTCCCTTATCGGGTAATGGGTAATTGGTAGTTAACGATTACCCATTACCCATTACCTTTTGTCTTTGCCAGACATATTTTCAAGAGAAAAGCACCCCCTCGGGGGTGCCTCATCAGTTACCATCAACAGCAGCCAACTGCTGATGGAGGGATTTCAGTCTCAACTATAAACTGTTGTATCTAAGCTGATGCTTCGGTTTCAACCGGGTAAACGCTGACTTTTTTTTGGCTTTTGCCCCTTCTTTCAAAAGTGACTATGCCATCAGCCATGGCAAATAGAGTGTCATCACCGCCGCGACCAACATTGGTACCAGGATGAACCTTAGTACCTCGCTGACGTACCAAGATGTTGCCAGCCTTGACAAACTGACCACCGTAGCGCTTGACCCCTAGGCGTTTGGAATTAGAGTCACGACCGTTACGAGTACTTCCTGTTCCTTTCTTATGAGCCATAATGTTCCTTTATATTTAGGTGTTTTTACGGGAATTTTGAGGTAATTTTGCCCTATGCACAAGTCTGAGCCATAAACTATTCCGGAGCAGTTTCAGCGGTTTCCTGAGTTGCTGGTGCTTCAGTTGCTGGTGCTTCAGGGGCAGTTTCTGCTGAGACTGGTGCTTCCTCTGCTTTGGAAACCGAGGCGAGCACAGAACCATTCATACTAATAGCATCAATCATCAGACGGGTTTTTTCCTGTCTGTGTCCCCGCTTCTTACGGGTTTTCTTCTTGGGCTGCATTTTGTAGACGATGATTTTGCGATCGCGAAAGTGTCGCATCACCGTTCCTTGTACGGTTGCTCCTTCAACTAAGGGCTGACCGATGCTGATTTCACCATCATGATTAACGAACAGGACTTTGTCGATGGTGACATTTTGCTCTGGTTCAACGTGCAGTAGTTCGATGTCGTAAAAGCGACCGGGTTCGACTCGCAGTTGCTTGCCACCAGTTTCGATAATTGCGTAGGTCATGGATTTGTTTTTCTATAGTTGCCGTACAGGTAGCTGGTTAGTGTTTGTTCCGATGGATAGGATTTCTTGGTTGTGCCAGCTTTTGCTATGCCTTCACCTGATCCGAGCAGGAAAGTACACTTGACACTCCCCACAGCTATAAGCCGGGGGATTCTTGGCTCCACGACTTGACTTGCCATGACAGGTTTACACCAAGCACAGTAGAGGCCAAATCTCCCCAAGCGTTCAGATCATGGATCTAAGTTCCGGTGTGCCCCACCGTACTCATGGTTTTTGCTAAGACTTGCCAGGCTTTGTCTAATTTTTTGTCCAATGACTTTCGCAGGCGACCAGATCGTTAGACCAGACTTGCGCAATGTGCATTTTCTTGACACATTCTTTACGCTGCCTACTTATATCAAAGAGTAATTTTCCCAGCTTGATCACTTCTTTATTATATACTAAATAGCCAGTATCGGCATTCCAGATAAAAATTAGCTCACGGGGAATTTATTCCCCACGGGCTCATTCCCATAACTATAAGTTAAAGGCTTTTGCCCTTCGAAATCTCGGTAAGTCCTGGTAAAAAAGTATTGCTAAAAGACGTTGACACTAAATCCTATTTTTTTTTACTCATCCACTCTAGCTCTAGCAGCAAACAACTCGGTTCTAACTAACCTCACCGCTATTGTTAACCAAATCTTAAATGGCATATCTAATGTACTCTTCTTTAGCATCGGTGGTATGCCACTGATTGTCTTGTGGCTAGTCTGTGGTAGCCTATTCTTCACCTTCAGGATGAACTTCATCAACATCTGGGGATTTCGACACGCCATTGACATCGCCTTAGGCAAATACGAGCAACCCAACCAAAACGGTGAAATCTCTTCCTTTCAAGCTCTATCAACTGCCCTATCCGCTGGTGTTGGACTCGGTAGCATTGGCGGTGTTGCCTTTGCCATCAGTATCGGAGGACCAGGAGCTGCGTTCTGGATGACCCTTGCTGGCTTATTTGCCATGAGCAGTAAATTTGTAGAATGTACCCTGGCTCAAAAATATCGAGTGGTCAGACCAGACGGAACTATAGCTGGTGGTCCAATGTATTACCTCTCGGCTGGTTTAGCCGAAATGGGATATCAAAAACTCGGGAAAATTGTGAGCCTCCTATTTTGCATCTTTGCTATTGCTGGGTCATTTGGTGGTTCGAGCATGTTTCAAGCTAACCAATCCTTTGAAGTAATGGCCAGCGTAGTCCCCTGGCTGATCAATCGAGGCTGGCTTTATGGATTAATTCTGGTTGGCCTAGTGACATTGGTGATTATTGGTGGCATTCAACGTATTGGCTTAGTGGCTGGTACCATCGTACCCGTCATGTGTGGGATCTACATTTTGACATCCCTCTGGATTCTAATTGTCAATTTTTCCAGCATCCCATCTGCCATCGAAACTATTGTGACAGAAGCCTTCTCTCCCCAAGCCGTTGAGGGAGGTTTGATTGGGGTGTTAGTACAGGGATTAAGGCGTTCAACCTTTACTAATGAGGCAGGTATTGGTTCATCTGCCATGGCTCACGCCGCTGCCAGGACTGAGGAACCAGTGCGGGAAGGAATTATAGCCCTACTCGAACCTTTTATTGTTACTGTGGTCATCTGCAATATGACTTCTCTAGTAATAGTCATCACTGGAGTATACAAAAATCCTGAGTTTGCTGACTTCGGTGGTGCCGAAATGACCGCTGCTGCTTTTGGGAGTGTAATTAGTTGGTTTCCCATCCTCCTTGCCATCTCTGTGTTCTTTTTTGCTTTCTCTACCATGATTTCATGGAGTTACTATGGTGAAATCTGTTGGGATTATTTGTTTGGTTCGAGAACGTTGATTGTCTACAAAGTATTATTTCTTATCACCATCTTTATTGGAGCTGTGGCTAACCCAGAAGCAGTCATTAATTTCAGTGATAGTATGCTTTTTTCTATGGGTTTACCTAATCTTTTCGGTGGCTACTTACTCTGTAGCAAAGTAGCCACTGAACTTAAAGACTATATGGACCGCTTGAATGCTGGAAAAATAGTTACCGTCACTCAATCTTCCTAGAAGATTAGTATTTATAATATTTTTAAACAAGCCATAGGAGTGAATCTATGAGCTTATTTGCCACCGACCGTATACTTGTCCCAATTGATTTTTATGAAACCTCCTTTGAGGCTTTAGAAAAAACAATAGACTTTGTCAAGGATGCATCTCATATATACGTTATCCATGTCCTACCTCCTCTCAACCCTGGTGAACCGGGAGTTATGTGGCGTACGGTAGATAGCCAGACTCGTAAATCCCATGTGGAAAACGTGCTTTCTGAGAGATTCAAGGAACCTCTATACCAAGGAATTCATATCAACGTCACCATCGGAAATCCTGCCTCAAACATCATCGACTACGCCAGGGAACAAGCTATTGACCTGATTGTGATCCCATCTCATGGCTATACCGGTCTGAAACGATTTGTCTTGGGGTCAGTAGCTGAGCGAGTGGTTCGATTTGCCCACTGTCCAGTGCTGGTTCTGCGACGGGAAGTCTAACAGTGATTAATTTTTTTTAATTTGGTTTGGGGCATTCTGGGGAAAATATAGAAAATAGATTTAATATCAGATTTAATATCTGTCTATATTGAAAACTCTAGGGTTGAATCATAATGAAGTGCTATCTTGCAGCTGCCATTCAAATGACTAGCTCCCCTGACCTAGAAAAAAACCTAGTTCAGGCAGAAGAACTGATCGACCTAGCCGTGCGTCGTGGTGCTGAGCTGATTAGCTTACCGGAAAACTTTTCTTTTCTTGGTACAGAGGAAGACAAAATTACCCACGCTGATGCGATCGCAGAGCAAAGTGAACAATTCATCAAAACTATGGCGCAACGGTTCCAGGTCACCATCCTTGGTGGTGGCTTTCCCGTACCAGTGGGTACTAGTAAAGTCTACAATACTGCCCTACTCATCGGTTCGAGTGGCAATGAACTAGCTCGCTACCATAAAGCTCATCTATTTGATGTTAACCTTCCTGATGGGAATACCTATAGAGAATCAGAGACAGTTAAGGCTGGAACTGAACTACCCAAGGTCTACTCGTCCCCAGAATTCGGCAATTTGGGACTCTCTGTGTGTTATGATGTCCGATTCTCGGAACTATACAGACACTTATCCCAGAATGGAGCCGATGTATTGTTTGTGCCTGCTGCCTTCACCGCCTACACTGGCAAAGACCATTGGCAAGTTCTGCTCCAAGCTAGAGCCATAGAAAACACCTGCTATGTCATTGCCCCAGCCCAAACTGGTCGTCACTATGCCATGCGCTACACCCATGGTCATGCTATGATAGTAGACCCTTGGGGGGTAATCTTGGCAGATGCTGGAGACACACCAGGAGTTGCGATCGCAGAAATTGACCCAGACCGCCTCCAACAAGTCCGCCAACAGATGCCTTGTCTAGAACACAGAGTGTTTGTTTGATTAGTTCTTAGTTATCTTATTAGCTATCAGTCTTAATTAACCTGAGTTCTGGATCAAGTTAGTAATCTCGAACTCAGGTCATCACTAAGAACTAACTACTAATGAGTAGCAACAGGCACAGCAGATTCAGACCAACGCCCTACGGCTTTGCCGATGACCGCCATTTCTTTCACCAACTCGTCAAACCGCTCCGGTGTCAAAGATTGTGGTCCATCAGACAGGGCTTTAGCGGGGTTGGGGTGAACTTCGATCATCAACGAGTCAGTTCCAGCTGCGATCGCTGCTTTTGCCATAGCTGGAACATAATCCGACTTCCCTGTGCCGTGACTGGGGTCAATCATAATCGGCAAGTGAGTGAGGGTGCGCAAGACTGGGACTACTGAAAGATCTAGGGTATTCCGGCTGTATTTACGGTCAAATGTCCGAATTCCCCGTTCACAAAGAATCACATTAGAATTGCCCGCTGCTAGGATATATTCAGCAGCCATCAACCACTCATCAATAGTTGCTGACATCCCCCGCTTCAGGAGTACTGGCTTATCTTGAGCCCCCACTTTTTTCAGTAGGGCAAAATTCTGCATGTTACGGGCACCCACTTGCAGAACATCTGCTACCATACCAATTTTATCCACATCAGCCGTGTCCATCACTTCAGTAATGATGCCCAACCCAGTTTCTTCCCGTGCCTTGGCTAGCAAATCCAAGGCACTTTCTCCATGACCCTGGAACGAATAGGGGGATGTCCGGGGTTTGTAGGCACCTCCCCGCAGGAACTTGGCTCCTGATGCCTTAACCCGCCGTGCTGTTTCCACGATCATCTCCTCGTTTTCCACCGAGCACGGACCGGCAACAATTACCAAGGGATGGTGTTCACCGAACACAACAGGTCCATTCGGCGTTGGCACTAATACCTCACTGGCTTCCCCATGACGATACTCACGGCTAGCCCGTTTAAACGGTTGCTCTACCCGCAGTACCTGTTCTATCCACGGACTAATTTCCTGAATTTGTAGGGGGTCTAAAGAAGCGGTGTCACCGACTAGACCCAACACCACTTTATGCTTACCAACAATTTTTTCTGGAGTCAGCCCCCATTGGCTAAATTCCTGGCTCAGGCGAGTCACCTCGACTTCTGGAGAGCCTACCTTCATTACTACTATCATAAAAAAATCCTCGTGAGTTTATAAACCCCGCGTCTAATGACCGGGGAGGAAAAACGAGCCGACTAAGAGCCGATTAATTGGTTGTACATCAAAACAAACATAATTCTAAGGCTGAAACCCAAGATTTCCCTTAGAGTGTCTCATACAACTAGATTTTTAACAGCTTAGGGCCTTTAGTCCCAGTCTGGGAATGTGGGTGGGAGATGGTCGAGTTACTCCCTTTTACTCCCTTTGCTGTTGACAGAGTGCTTTAATTATTCTACAGAACACTTTCTTGCTCTAGATATGCCTTTTTGGCTTATATTAATGTTTAACTAGTCACGATATCTGTTTTAAGCAAAATTTTGAGGGAACTCCCTGTCTACAATCTTTGATTTAGGCGGAAGAACGCAAAAATATAACTAATTAATATAATAATATGTTAATTACCATAACAAATTACTTACCCAGGTTAGTTAGGAAGCACTTTTGGGCTTCCTACCTGGTAAACTTATCCCCAAACTGAGATCATAGGCTCCCCAAAGGGTTAACTCTTTGACTTAGCAGTACGCCATGCTGATGTCAATCTGCCTAGGTTAGTGGTGAACTCTTGCCAACCAAAAAAAGTTCCTGGTATATCTTCCTCCCACGAAGCAGAAAGAACACCATAGCTCAACCCCAACACACCTAGACCAAAGCATCCCATACTCACCAGAATCACTGCCACATGGGGTAACTCTACCCCAACCTGTGTGATCAATAAATAGCTAACCACAAATGTAACTATCCCTAAGAAACTGGGAATACCACACATTAGACCCATCCGACGCACCATCCGTTTACTGACCACATCGGGGATTGCCATTGAGTCATTTGAGGCTGCCGTTGGCTTATCTTGCTTCTTATCTGGCTTCTTATCTTGCTTGACAGTAGTTTTACTGGGTTTTTCCTTAGGAGTAGTTTGGGGATTTGTTGATGAATTTTGGGCTTTAGAGTTCTTTCTGCGCTTTTGACGTGGTTCAAAAGGCAATCGCTCCCGTGACGGTTCAGTAGACATACACTCTTTTCCACTAGGGTCTATTCAACTAGGGTCTATCCCCGAATACCTAAGCGCTCAATCAATTTTTGATACCGTTGTTGATCCTCTTGACGAATATAGCTAAGTAAGCGCTTGCGGCGACCGATCATCTTTAACAATCCCCGTCTCGACGAGTAATCTTTTTTGTGGCTTTGTAGATGGAGACTCAATGTATTGATACGCTCAGTCAGGATAGCTACTTGCACCTCTGCCGAACCAGTGTCAGTTTCATGAACCTGGTAGCCATTAATAATTTCAGTTTTACGTTCTTGAGTTAGACTCATTGATAAAGTTTAATTAGTATAAGTCAACAGTTTTCTATTCTATCACCATCAAGAAGGGATTCAATTCCCAGAGGCTGGAGGATTCTGATGATTAGCTGAGCGCCGCCTATCTAACCACTGTTGTAGGATAATAGCAGCAGCGTGACGGTCAATCAGTCCTTTATTTTGGCTAAGCGATCGCTTACTCGCCTTAAGTCGCGATTCAGCCTCCCAAGAGGTAAGCCGTTCATCGATATACTCTAGCGGCAGCTGGAGTGCTGCTGCTAATCGCCTAGCCAATTTTTGCACCTTTTGTGCCTGGAAACCCAGAGTCCCATTCATCGAATAAGGCAAACCTACCACTAGTACCTGCACTTCTCTGGTTTCAACTAACTCTCGCAGTTGGTCAACATCCCGCTGAAAGGAGGTACGCTCAATGGTAGTTAAACCAGTAGCAATCAAACCCGTCCCATCACAACCCGCCACACCAATACGTTTGCTTCCCAAATCCAATCCCAGTGCTGAAATTCTTTCCATAGCTTGATCCCCCATCTTATCAACTTACAGTCAAAGAGCTATTTTTGGAAATGGCAGATCAGGTATGGGGCATCTGAAAATTAGTTGTTAGAACCCAATTGGGGATAATTAACTACTTCTGATCTGAAGATTTAACCGACACCGTCTCCTCTTGAGAGACTACACTCTTAGACTGGGAAACCCCAATAGAGACCTTTTTCCCCTTAGCACGGTGTTTCTTCGATGGGGATTGTGACCAGGATATGCGGCTGGGGATTGGGGTTCGGGCTGGCTGTAGCCCCTGAAGCACATCCGATAACTCAAAAGTAACAGACTTGTTTTCCCGCAACTTATGCCATACGGAACGGGACATCAGCAGAGTATGCTCAATTCGTTCTGCTCCCAGCTGAGCTAGATACTCTTCCTGCTCCGCTTCATAGTCAGCCGTTGCCAGATGTAGGGATTGGGAAGGCAGTTTTTTGGCAATTCGTGCTATTTGAGACAGTAACTCTGGATATAGGTAATTGTAGGCTGGATGAACTGTTAACTCAGCTGAGTTGGTACGGTTACCATCACGGCACAGTCGCAGCCGAAAATAGCCAACGGCAACTTTACGCTGTGGTTCAAATACATAGGAACTGATCACTTCAGTATGATTTAGCCACTGCCACAGTGAATCAATGATTTTCCGTGACATACTGGTTTGAAAATCCTGGATATGGCGGTCAAAAACCTTACGCACTATTGGTGGCATTGATGTCGTATCCAGCTGATAGAGCAACTGAGCATCTGCGTTACTGACAGGCAACAGGTTCTGCAAATCTGGTTCACGAACCGCCAATTTTTCCAGCAGTGTTGGCTCTATCACCCAGTAGGTCATCTGAGCTAGGGGTTGGAATCCGTTTTGCCGATACAGAGCCAGTGAACTTTTATGATTGATATTGACTTCCAATAACCAAGTTCGCGCTTGCCAAATTTTTTCAAAACAATGGCGCAACAGAGCCGAGCCAATGTCTCTATTTGCCAGGGTGTTACTCACACAAGGAGTGTTGGCATCAACTAACACCTGCTCCACCCGCCAAGTACTACGGGTGTGATTAAATGGGGAAATTTTGATCAGTCCACGCAGCTTTTGGAGTTGCTCAGCCACATAGATACAAAAGCTGTACTGATAGGGGTTGGGAAACCAACTCAAAAACTTCAGCAACCAATACCAGCCTCTAACGTGCTTAAGTGGCTGTGGGACAACAGATGGGCAGATCTTACTCTGGCCATCTGTTGCCTGTTGCACTAGCTTCTCTATTGCTGCCAAATCATGGTATTGAAATGGGCGGATCAAGTTCTTCGGGTTTTCCGAGACAGGTGAAGTCATTTTGGGTACGGATGCCATGAAGCTGCTCGCTCTGTTTGACCCATGTTCTTGCGCTGTAACCTACATTGGCAAGACTAGGGTTACTGCCAATATATTAGCTATTTTCCCATCATCCCAGTTGTGACAAGACATATGAGTAATATTAAGTTGTGTTCATGGGGTTTAATCAACCACTGGGAGTGTTGAGTGTTAATCGTTAAGGGTCGGTCAAGGGTGAACACTCAACATAGTCTCAACATAGGTAAGCTATCAGCTATCAGCTATCAGCTATCAGCTATCAGCCTGTGGCCACACTACTTGAGGAGTACACCGCAATTGAATCAAATAACCTGACCGCTGACTGCTGACCGCTGACTGCTGACTGCTTACCAACATAGTCTCAAGGTAGTATAGGCATGCCCTTATCTAGCGCTTAGTCTTGTAAGGCTTAGTCTTCATCCATTATATTCCCTTTGTCTACCCGTTCTAACTGCCACAGAATTTGATTACCTTCACGCCTGACCCTTGAGACAACCCAGTTGCGCCAAGACCAGTGGTTACCCCGACTAGTGACAGCGCTGGCGTTCACATCCATTAAATCGGCCAGTTCAGAACTACTAATCAGGTAGCCTTGGCTGGCAATTTCATCCGCGATGTGTAGAGTTTCTACCAGATTACGCAGTTGAGCAACTCTCACCTCGCGGGGTAATTCGTCAGTAGTACTAACAGAAGAAGAAATAGCTGATTCCATAATTAAAACAGAAGATATATATCGATGAGGTAGAAATGCTCGATTATATAGTTTACCGAAAGCTCTGAGGGCTCATCCCCTAACTTATCGTTATGGGGATGAGCCCGAAGGGAATTTATTCCCCGTCAGCTAATTTTGATCTCGAATGCTGATACTGGCTCTGGTAGTATATAATCAGATAGTAAGGCACGCCAGTATTGGAGATGACCCTTTGATATAAGTAGGTAACGTAAAAAATGTGTCTTGAGAATGCACATTGCGTAATTCAATCTAACGATATGATGGCCTATGAAAGTCATTGGGCAAGAAATTAGAGAAAGCCTGGCAAGTCTGAGGAAAAACCCTGAGTACGGTGGGGCACACCGGAACTTAGATCAATGATTCTGAACGCTTGGGGAGATTTGACCTCTACTGTGGTTGGTGTAAACCTGTCACGGCAAGTCAATTCGGTGAGCCAAGAATCCCCCTGCTTATAGCTGTGGGGAGTGTCAAGTAAGGTAACCCATCAGTAGTATAGGAGTCTGATATCCCTGTTACTATCTTTGGTGAAAGATTACCACCGAAGATAAAGGTTTAACAAACCCCTGTCTCCAGCAATCCCTAAAAAGACCCCCATATGTCTTGCCTAAAATTAAAACACTATTAGCTAAACCGCGAGAAGCCCCGCACTTTACCGGATAGGCTAAGTGTACTATGGTCAGCGCGGGGCAAGGGTCGGAACGTCGAAATGCCAAATGGAGGCGCGCTTGACCTAGGCGAATTTAATTCGCCATGGGTCGCGCCTCAAAGTTTTAACCCTTTCAGCCAAGCCTCCTAGCCATAAAGGCTGCCCCAGCGAGGGATTGCTCGCTGGGGTAACTTCTGACCGTGTCGTTAATAAAGTAACCCGTGTAACCTAAGCAGTAGCTGGTGTTGGAAAGAAGCCCGCACTGTCCCGTGCTTGGCAGCGTCGGGAGTATGTCACTAAAACACTACTAGAGCAATCTGGTAAGCCCCCCACAGCACAAAGTCGTGAGCTACGAACCCCTACATCACAAATATCGTCCCCAGAGATTTGCAGATTTAGTGGGGCAAGATGCGATCGCAAAAACCCTAACCAATGCCATCGAGAGTGAGCGCATTGCCCCTGCCTATTTGTTTACTGGCCCTAGAGGTACCGGGAAAACCTCTTCAGCACGGATTTTAGCTAAGTCTCTCAACTGTCTCAAGACTGATTTGCCAACTCCATTTCCTTGTGGGGAATGTCACGTCTGCCGTGAGATCGCTGGTGGTTTATCCTTGGATGTGACTGAGATGGATGCAGCTAGTCATACAGGTGTAGATAATATCAGGGAAATCATTGAACGGGCTCAATTTGCCCCAGTCCAGTGCCGCTACAAAGTGTATGTGATCGATGAATGCCATATGCTTAGTACCGCAGCCTTCAACTCCCTTCTCAAAACCCTGGAAGAACCACCGGAGCGGGTAGTCTTCATCTTGGCTACCACAGACCCTCAACGGGTATTACCCACCATTATTTCCCGCTGCCAACGCTTTGATTTTCGCCGCATTCCCCTAGAGGCAATGGTGTCTCATCTGAAGGATATTGCAGTTAAGGAAAATATAACTATTACACCAGATGCCTTAACCTTAGTGGCACAAGGGGCTCAAGGCGGGCTCCGGGATGCAGAAAGTTTGCTAGATCAACTGAGTTTGTTAGATGAACAGGTCACGGTAGAGCAGGTTTGGGATTTAGTGGGGGCATTACCTGAACAAGACTTGCTGGCATTGCTAAACGCGATCGCATCTTCTGAAGCAGTAGCAGTACTAGAACAATGTGGCTATCTGATCGATAGAGGTCGAGAGCCCCTAGTTATCCTACAAAATCTGGCTAGCTTCTACCGAGATTTGTTGATTGCTAAAACTGCTCCTGCTCGTAATAATTTATCAGCCATCACCCTCCCCACCTGGCAGAAGCTGTGTGAGTTAGCTAAACAGCTGGATGTGGAGAGTATTTTACGTGGTCAACAGCATCTAAAAGACAGTGAAATTCAGATCAAAAACACTACCCAGCCCCGTCTCTGGTTAGAAGTAACCCTAATGGGTTTATTGCCAGCGGCTCTTGCCTCTCAATCCGTAGAAACCTCAAAGTTATTCCCTGAAAATCCATCAGTCAAACCCTCAGCACCTTCGGTTAAACCTAGGCACCAGCCTAAACTACCACCAGTTGGGAAACATCAGCCCAGAAAAGAGCCATACAATCAATCAACCTCTGCTCGAGATCAGACTACTCCTAAACCAGAGCATCCAAGTAAACCAGCTCAGAAGCCCAAGACTCAGAAAACTGAGGAGCCTAAGCCTTCAGAAAGGTTAGGGTTTCAACCACACCCAGACACCTCTACCAATGGCATACCCAAAACCCCTGATTTAGCTACAACCTCAATACCGAATCAGGCGGTTGACCATAGCGCTATTGTTGAGCAAGATAGCGAGGTTAGCAACCAGCCCTACGAAATCGAGCAGGTTTGGCAACAGGTCATTCGTAATATTGAACTGGATGGGTCTAGAGAAATACTGCGTAGCAACGGCTGTTTATTAGCTTTCAATGGCCGAGAGGCATCTATTGGCATCAAAAAGAAGGGTGTACAACAGCTTATAAAAGGAATGTTGCCCCAAATTCAAAAGGCATTTGCCAAAGTCCATCCAGGTCATGTGAAAGTTAATTTCCAACTCGTAGGAGCAAACCCGTCCCAGACCGCTCCTCAATCAAGAGTGACCCTAGCAGCAGTACCAACTCAGAAATTACCTCCACCAATCACTACCCCAGCACCACAGGAATCTTCAAACAGCAAGGGGGATTCAAAGGGGGATTCAACCAAGGCCAAACTAGTTGTGCCACCTAGCACCAGTGACTCTTCAAAGCCAGCAGTAAACCCCTCCTCCCAACCATCCCAGCCAGAAAACCTTGCCCCTCCTAGCAATTCTGAAGCATCTGAAGCAGTGGACACTGTATTATCCAAGGGAGGTTATGATTTCTCTGACTTAGACTGGGATGCTGATCAAATAGAGCAAGCTTTAGGGAAAATTAAAGATTGTTTTGGCGGAGAAATTATTGATTTAAATGATGAGCTGAGTAATAATGAAGTGATGCCCAAGGAGCCATTAGTAGAATCGTTTGTCAATGATACTCAGGCTATCTTTGACCAAGAGCAACCCCAATCATCAGTAGCCGAAAATCAACCTGATCCAAGACCGTTTCCTAGAAAGATTCACAACAAGCCTCAACAGTTACAATATGATCAAGATGGTGAACTATCTTTTTAGAATTATAAATTTGGGAATTGGGCTAGCAAAGGGAGCAGAGAGTAGGGAATATGGCATCAAAAATTATTTGTGATAATTTTTGATATCTAGAATTGGTAATTTAAATTTAAATTTAAATTACTAGGCTCCTATAGCGTTGGTATTTGAGATGGAAACCTGTATGGTCTTTTTTTATTGGACAATAAAACTGAGGTTCTCTTTCCCCTATTGCTAGCATGCCTATTGCCTTTTGCCTTTTGCCCCAATTCGTGTGTTTACAACCCAGAGACAAACCCTATAGGCGATGCAAAATTTCTGGTAATAGCTGACCTGGCACTTTAGAAAGGGCAAAGCTTTGTCCCGCAGGACCATTTTCCCGAGAGAATGCTCGAATGGTGTGGATTAGGTAATTCAGAGAAATTTGGTAGGTTTCCGGTTGCTCAACTGTACCCATACAAGCTTGGACATGTTGGTGTAGGGCAGCTTCTAAATGAGTTAACTTAGACCCTTTGCTTAAGGAAAATTGTGGGTGTGTCGCTAGCTGGAAATTAACTAGCCCCAAGTTGTTGTAGGTAGCTATAATATCAAAATTAACTGGTACAGGTGATCTGTTATGGTTAGAGACTTGGTCAGAAGGGTGTGGTTGATATCCTGCGATCGCAAGAGCATTTTCATAAGCCGTTATACATTGCTTAAAGTATTCTGCTTTTGCCCCATATTCCTCCTTTAACTGGTCGGCTAAGTGCCAGTAGGCGGTACCTAGGTTATTCTGGGTTGCAGCATAGCCAGCTGGGTCAACCTCCGGTTTCCGGTATTTGAGAGCATCTTGATAGGCATATATGGCTAGCTTCAACCAGACTGTTGGTTGTTCGTGCTGGGCAAGACTCCAGTAAGTCGTACCCAGGTTATTTTGAATCATTGCCCAATTCTGAGGATTGGCTGTGGTGTCATGATGAGAGATGGCTTCTTGGTAGGCTGCGATCGCTTTCTTTAAATTCGGCACTGGTGATTGATGTTGCGCTAGATTCCAGTAAGCCGTTCCTAAGTTATTCTGGGTTGAAGCATATTTAACCAAGTCATGGTCAGCACCGCCATAGCGCAAAGCTTCTTCATAGGCGCGAATAGAATTTTCCAGATTTTTAGCTAAATCTTGGTACTGGGCTAACTCTCCATAAGCTGTTCCCAAATTATTCTGTATCATGCTAAAAATTTCGGGAGATTGTTCCGCTAAAAAGTCAGTTAGTGCTACTTGATAGCATTTAATGGCTTGCTCTAAATAAGAGAGCATCAGGTTGTCATTGTTCGGACAACGAGATAGCATCCAGTAGAAATTTCCCACATCATTGAGGATAGCGGATTCTTCGATAGGTGTGAATTGTGACCATTGCAGCGCCTGCTCATAAGCCTGGATTGCGATCACTAAGTTTTCCTCAGAGGCATCTCCTTGTTCAATCAGGTAGCGATAATGATTGCCCAATTCAAGATAGGTTTGGCCTGTAGATGGTTTTTGAGTTCCAGGTTGCAAGTTATTTGGTTCAGAGTTATCTTGTGGTGTTTCAGTTTCAGTTGTCGGTCGCAGGTTATTTATTTGTAAGTTATCTTGTGGTGTTTCACTGTGATTTTCAAGTCGCACATTCTTTGATTGAAAGTTATCGTTTAAAGCTTCAACATTAAAACTTTTAACTGTCAACATATCCTCTTGCCCTAACAGTGTCTCCACATCTTCCTGACCAGGATCGATTACTGTTGTTGAGGGGGGTAATGTGTAAGAAGCCTGTGCTGTATCAGCCACCCTTTGGGATAGGGGTGTTGGTTCTCCTTCAAACTCAAAGAAACCAGTGTGCTGTTGCCAAAATTCTGGTACCGACTGCTGAATGGAATAAAACCAAGGTCGTGGCAACCAAAGCAAGAAAGTCAGTTCCCAGTAGCTGAGATTATTCCCAATTGACTGTAAATGCCTGAGAAACAATCGTTGCAGTGCTGCGGGTTGCCGTGTTAAGTTTTCTATACCCAGAATCTGAAATCCCGGTATACTTTCAGAAGTGTAAGATTCCTCATGGTCGGTTAACCATTGACTAATCTGAGCTAAGGGATTGGGTTCGCTCAGATTTAAATTCAGGCTGACCAAGTTTGGGTAACCTTGGTGGTTCATTGACCCGTTTGCTGCACATAAGCCTAACTCCCGGTATAATTGATCTGCTAGCTGGTTGCGCAGATTCAGGTCATCACACACTGCCAAAAAAAGCTGGCGGCGCAGACCAATACTCAAAGCGAGTTTCAAACGTTGATAGGTTTGCCGATTCCAACTGGAAATTTCTTGATTTGAGGCAATGTCCGTTACTATCATGCTGGCATAGGTGTCAGAGCAAAGGGATTCCATATCAACCTTTTCCTGGTTTTGTTGCCTAAGTCAGGATTGAACTTGAATATTCTGTGATCGTGGCTTAATTTATCACTACTTAGCACTCAGGACGATTTTAAGGTAAGTATTGTTTAAGTATCATTACAAAATAAATTACCTCTTCCTATTATCGGTAAGGCTTATAACATCAGGATTTTTATTTTGTAAAACAGGTAATTTTTTTTGTGTGACTACTTACAAATCACTTAGCATTGCTATATCCGTATTTATAACGATTGTTGAAAAATAATAGTATATAAAAATCAGTAATTTTAACCATAGCTATTACCATAAATTTAGTCAACAATAGATTAAAGTATAGCGCTACGCGCAAGGCAATAGGCAATAGGCATGCTAGCAATAGCTGAATATAATAGCTTTTGCTGCTTTTATAAATGTCCTAACCTTAATGGGTAGTGCTATATATCGCTGTTTACTAAATTATCGTAAGCATATGCGCTACAGATGGTGCTACTTGAGGTGCTATCAGCTATCAGCTGTCAGCCGTCAGCTGTCAGGCGTTGGCCTTTGGCACCTCAATTATCGTGGCATAGGCTTCGACGCTGGGACGTAGCGCATAAGCTAAATCCTTACTTTGTATAGTAAATAGGTACAAATATTTTTCCCGATTCCCGATTCCCGATTCCCGATTCCCGTTCCCCTCCTGGGAGGGGTTAGGGGTGGGTTCCGATTCCCGATTCCCGATTCCCGATGACCTGTTCCCTGTTCCCTGTTCCCTGTTCCCTAGAAATGATTAAACTCAATCAACATTTAATAACTTATTTAGGTAGTTGCGCCTTATCTGCACTGGTGCTGTTTCCCGGATTAGCTAAAGCTCAGGTTCAAGTTTCTCCCTTAGTTATTGAAGAAGAAGCAGAACGAGGTCAAGCCCGAGGTATCATCAACGTCACCAATCGCAGTAATAAGGCATTTCGAGCCCGTGTCTATGCGACACCTTTTACCTACGATGAAAATGGGTTTGAGGCATTGGAATCTAGCTCTAATGATTTAACCCCTTATCTACAATTCTCCCCTCGTGAATTGGTGGTAGAACCAGGAGTAACTCGCCGCATCCGAATGATTTCCCGCTTTCCTCCTAGTATGGAGAAAGGGGAATATCGGGCAGTGATTTTCACAGAAAATCTGGAACATTCCCAGAATAACCGTGGTGGTGTCAGTATGGGCATCGTACCTCGCGTTGGTGTCACTGTCTATGTACGTCATGGAGATATTTCTCCCCAGTTGACCGTAGAGGAAGCGAGCTTTGATGACAAGAGTAAGCAGATTCTGTTACAGGTTAGCAACAGTGGCAATGCCACTGCACGTCCCAAGTTGGAGTGGACTCTGAAACAGGGAAGCACTACGGTCACCACTGGTAAACAAAACCCATGGACAGTTATTGCTGGGGGGGAACGAAAGATTTCCCTAGGATATCCTAGTGATGCCAAGGAATTGACAGCTGGACAATACCAATTGACTGGAACCTTGCTTTGGGGCGAAGAAGAGAATCGACAAAGTGTGCCTTTTAGTATTAATCTGACTATGCCCAGCAGCACCACTGCTCAGAGTAGGTAAATTCAGAGTACGCCAATCAGCAGACCTCTTGCAAAAGTCCAAAACTAGTCTCCACAATCCTGCCAATATCCCAAGTTATCTACTTCTCCAAGAAGCCGATTTGATTAAGTCGAATGGCACTAACTTAAGCAAAAGTAGAGAGGTAGCATGCTATCTCTCTACAAGACTGCAAAGACTGAATTAAAAAGGTAGTATTTAACACAGATATTATCTTTTTATTAATTAAAAATTATCCGGTTATCTGCTCCGAATTTACCTGTTTCCTGTTTCTTTTAAAAACTAATTATGATAAACTCCAGTTGTAAGCATTCAGCTGTCAGCTAATGGGCTACGCGCACGCTACGGGAACAGGTATCAGCTTATGCGCTACAGATGGTGCTAGTTGAGGTGCTAGCAGGCGCTTTAACTGCACGGGGTCGGATGAGTACAACGAGCAGGGATTTTCAACCAGCCATACCACCACCCCCCAGCTGGTTTACTACCTCCCTTTGATTACCTGACGGCACATCAAGTAGCGTGGCCTACGGCCAACGGCTGATAGCTGAATGCTTACATCTACTTGAGCTAGGGTAAACTGGTGGTGTAAAGGAAATTTTTAGAAATTATTTTAAAAAAATAAAAACTGTAACCATTCAGCAAAGATACCGAAATTTTAAACTAATTTAACTTGATTAATATGTAGAAAATTACGGGTAATATAGTAATATTTTTTATAGGATTATGGTGGTTTTTATTCCCATAGTAAATAATACAGACCCTAATTGTTTTTACTTAAATCTGTCTGGAAAGGCTGTTCTAGATATTGACAGAACAATTAGCTGATGTTAGATTATTATAAATCAACGGTTTGTTGGTAAAGTCTCCGTAGGAAAAATCGGGTGAAGCCGATTCCCACGGAGACAACTAAAAATATAGAGGTTAATTGCAGTTCAATTTTCCAGCGGAATACGTCGCTGGCTTCCAGCCAATAGTTGAGTTTAGTCAGCTGTAGCTGTCACCGTAAACTTATAGGCATAATCACCACCTTTAAGGGGTAAAAGTCCCTCGATCTCCATGTTAGCTTCAACATCGTATTGGTTAGGAGGTAACGATTGGGGTGGCAGTGCAGGTCCTTCCTTACTACGCCCAATCTCGCCAACTGGTCCACCCCCAAGATCAAAAAAAGTAACTCCATACTCGTAGTTATTGGCGGTGTCTAAAAGTTCTTCAGATAGACGATTCATCGGCATCAAATCCCCAAGAGAGACAATTGCGCCACTATTACACACCATCACACCTGTAGCAGGATCACCTTCTACGTCATTAGCAACTAATACTTCGGGAAAAGGGTTTGCTAAATTACCAGGTTGAACATTTAAAAAAGAACATGTTCCCTCTACTGTGCCGTGGAATTCAAACTCCTGCTCTGTCTCAGGAGCTTCCTGAGCAAAGGCACTGGTAGCACCAACAGCAACACCTAAAGCAGTCAAGGCGGAAATAAATAAGGATTTACCGAATTGGTTTCTCATGTCCTTTATCTGGTGGGAATAAACTGTTTGTTTGTAATTTGTTTGTAATTCTATTGTTTCCTAATTTCCTAACTGGATACATCCGGAAAGATACCGAATTTAAAATTCATTGAATTTGATTAAGGTGGATAAAATTACGGGGAATAAGGGAATAGTAGTGCTACTGCAATAAACCCGATGTATCAAACCCCTTAGTTACTGTTACTTGATCTGACCAAATTGGAAAGTATGTATGTAGTTTCCCTTAAAAAATTTAGTCAGCATTTAGTCAGCTCATAGGTGTTGGATGAAAATTATTTCACTAGCTTATCTAGCTGTAACAACTCTCTTGTCTTCTTTGATTACCATAACTTCCGTTGTTGCCCAAACACTAGCACCTGAAATCCCAAAACCGGAAGTCGCCGCCACTACCTCTAGCCCAAGGCGAAACGATAGTGATCAATTGATTATTCTTCCTGTAGGCGTCAATCTGGGAAAACAGAATGTGATTCCTAGTACCTTAGTGCGGGGATTTGAAGATGGTTCCCAGGCAATTAATTTTGAAAAGTGGCTGATTCCCTTAGATGATGTGATTAAGGGCTTGAAATTAGATGTCAAACCCTTAGAAGATGGTCAATTAGAAGTGCGATCGCCTGGTTTAGTCACCCGCATCAATCCAGAAGACTTACCAACTGACCCAGAATTAGGATTAGTCATTCCCGTCAAAACCATCCAAACTCTTCTAGGAGTCCCGACGGAGTTTGACATGATTGAATACGCCATTAGGTTTAATCCCCCCTGGTTGAATGTGCGGCGCAAAGGTCGGCGAACTCCAGAAATCCCAGTCGTACTTGAAGGATTATCTGAGATTGATGCCCCTGCCTTTAGCATATCCGCGATCAGACAACGGGTAAATATTAGTGGCAGAGGGGGTGGTAGCAGTTCTCTGTCTAATTCCACTAACTATACTGGAGAATTTACCACCATCGGCACCTTATTAGGAGGTAGCTGGTTTCTGAGGACTCGCCAACCGGATTTAACCGATACTGGGACGTTTCGGTTACAGGAAGCCCAGTATTTTCGCCAAACCGATGCAGCGGATTATGTCCTAGGTTCCCAGCCCACCTTTTGGCGAAGTCAAGGGACAGGTCAATATTGGGGTGCGACCACTATCCAGCGCTGGGGATTTATCCCACCACGGTCATCGGGGGGTGGATTTAGTCCTAGCCAACGGTTACAAGCCAATGACATTGGACGCAGCATTACTGGGGAAGCTGAACCGGGTACGTTAGTCCAGCTGACCCAAGGTTTTAATGATGTGGTAGTGGATGAAATCCTAGTGGACTCCTCTGGGGTTTACCGCTTTGAAAATGTCATAACTGGACGAGGCGGTAGCAATACTTATCGCGTCTTTCTATATCCCGATGGACAGCTTACTGCGGAACCGGAAATTCGAGAGGCAAAATTTTCTATTATACCGGGTCAATTGACCAAGGGAGCCTCTGCTTTAGTTGTTTCCACTGGCTTGAGTCGGGAATCGAGCCAGAATGGGAATTTCTTTGGTGAGTTTACAGACGTGCGGGGGGGAATTGCCTATCGCTTAGGAGTCACAGAAGACCTGACTTTGGGGATGGGGATGGTTTACGACGAGTCAGTATTGGGGTTAGGGGAACTATTCTATCAACCTGCTGGATTTCCCTTAAAGGTAAAAGTGTCGGCTCTTTTGGGTACAGAGGATGAGGGGATAGACTATGATGCCAGTATTAACTTCCAACCCTCCCCTAAGCTGAGCTTTAACTTCAACAGTGATAGTCTAGCGCAGCGGTTTCGGGTCAACTGGCAAGTCTTTCGTGGTTTAACCTTGAGAGCCAGTGGTAACACTCGGGAAGAAGCCTTAGCTGCTGGTATGAGCATTTCCCACACTAGCCAAAATTTCTCACTCTTTGCCAGTGCTGACATGGACACCAATAATAACTTGCGCTGGAGTTTGAGGTCTAACCTGGGAAGTCTGAGACTGTCCCATCGAGGCAATGAAATCACCACCAATTCCGAACTAATCTATTATTTGTCCGATAGCAGTGCCTCTAAAGGACATTCCCTGCTACTGGGTTACGAAACCCGGGATTCAAATAACCGTGATGATCACCTCGCTCGCTTAGCTTGGCGCTATCGTTCTCCACAACAGTCTAGTGATGGTCGATATCTATGGGACTTGGATTTCGGCTATGGCTTCGGTTCTCGGGGTAATGGATTGATTGCCTCAGCTTCCAGTGCCGTGATTCCCGGATTAGTATTGCGGTTACGTTATCAGGAAATATCTACTACCTCTGATGGCAGCACGTTCAGGATTGAGGTCTCTCCCAATATCAATGTCCAATCAGGGATTAGCGCTGCCGACACCCGCTTTGACCGCTTACGCAGCCGAGGGGGATTGTTAATTCAGCCTTTCTTTGACAACAATGGCAATGGTAAACGAGATAAAGGGGAAGAGATTTACCTCGAAGAGCCGGATTTACTGTTACTGCTGAATAATAAATCGATTACCTCTTTTCGACCAGACATTCGCAACAATGGGATTTTTGTCAAACTCGACCCTGACACCTATCGCCTTGACCTTGACCCCGCCGGATATCCCATCGACTGGAAACCCGAGGAATCGGCCTATGCGGTGGAGGTGGTGCCCGGTAGCTATACTCCAGTTACTGTGCCAATGGTACTATCCTACACCTTTGCAGGTGTAGTCACTGATGCTGGGGGAGAAGCGGTGGAGGGTGCGAAGGTAGAAGCAGTACCAGTTGATTCAGGAAAATCGATTTTTTCGATTACCAACGGTGCTGGGGTCTTTTATTTAGAAGGGTTGCAGCAGGGTAAGTATAATTTACTGATTAATGGTGAATCGGCTCAACCCAATCAAATCGAGATTAAGCCAGATTCCGAACCTTTCCAAGAACTGAATTTATCGATACTCCTTAGTCCTTAGTCTTTAATCCTTAGTGTTTTGTAGCCAGCAAAGAAGTAAGCATTCAGCCCTTAGCGGTCAGCCCTGGGCTTTTGGCCCACCCTGGGCGAACAGCTTTGTGGCACAGGCTTCGACCCTGGGACTTTCCTGATATTAAACGAATGCTTACCTGTTTTCTTGATCCCAAGCGCGAGTGGGGGAAACCCCCTTTGGCTGACTGCATCGCTTATTCAAAAGCTGTTCGGTGTAGCTTGCCCTATGCCCATAAGCACATCAAGTACCGTGCCCGCCCATAAGCTGATAGCACCTCAAGTAGCATGCGTGTAGCGCATATGCTGATACGCGACACGCTGATAGCTGAATGCTTACGTAATAGGTAATCCTCAACTACCCATTACCCATTACCTGTTACCGATTACCGATTACCCCCTGGAATACCGAGAGTTCAAGCTTCAACTTCTGCTGGTTCTGGTGTAGGGGCTGGGGATGATTCCTGTCTGATGGTGAGGTAGCGAATCACATCTTGACTTAGACGCATTGCTCGCTCAATCTTGGCCACATGGGTACCTGGTCCATTATAGTTCATTTGAATATAAATCCCTTCCCGGTACCTATCTATGGGATAGGCTAAACGACGCTTGCCACGATGCTGAATCTCGATTTGCTCTCCACCTAGTTCCTGCAACAGGTCTCGATATTTGCCGATAGCTTGATCTACTTGTTCCTCGCCCAAATCAGGACGCAGGATGTACATCATTTCGTAAGTGTTTTTCACTGGTATTAATCTCCTTATGGACAATTTGGCTTCTTTTTATCCGATACACAGCACTAACAATCAGCACTAACAATCAGCACTAACAATCAGCACTAACAATCAGCTTTCCTTGAACCACACCAAAGGTGAGAGTCAAGGTTGGGTAATTGACTTGCTTGCTACTGGATAGTTAAAGAAGCAAGGAATTGATCTACCGCTACTCAAGCGGACAGTTACCGGATCGGTAAGTGTGTGGGGTTGTTACACTTATCTGAATACTTTGATCTCAATACTTTGATCTCAATACTTTACAAGCATTACCCCTTCAGCATTTTAACCCCTTGTGCAACCAATTTCAATTAAATTTCAATTAAGTTGTGCTCAAAGAAAGTACATTCGTCAAAGGGGAATAACACTAGACACCACCAGACACTACTAGAAGATGCTATGTCTGAATGCAGCTTGTTATCTATTGTACTGTTAAGGACAATCTGTTATCGGTACTCAGTACTGACGTACTACCAACTCAATACTACCTTAGGTAAAGTAGAGAATTTTCGTAATATTATTAAGGAACATCTATTGTTATGACACAGCGTTACGTTCGAGTTAAATCTTCTAAAGGACAGACCTACTACGGCTTGTTACAGGTGACCCGCACTATTCAGGTGCTGGATGCACCACCTTGGTTACAGGGACAACCCATAGATTTAGAGTTGGAACCAGAAAGCTATCAATTGCTGGCTCCGTGTGCACCAACTAAAATCGTGGCTGTAGGCAAAAACTATACTGAACACGCAGCGGAATTGGGAACATCAGTTCCTGAGGAACCTTTACTGTTTCTTAAACCCCCTACCACTATAATTCCTGACTCTCAAGCCATCCAGTATCCGCCTCAGTCTCAGCGAGTAGACTATGAGGGAGAATTAGCACTGGTAATCGGTGACTATTGCTTAGACTGCACACCAGACGAAGCTCAATCCAAAATTTGGGGTTATACGATCGCTAATGACGTAACGGCTCGGGATTTACAAAAGCGGGATGCCCAATGGACCAGGGCTAAGGGATTTAATAGCTTTTGTCCCCTCGGACCCTGGATAGTCCGGGAATTGAGTGCTGGGGCAAAATTGCAGACATTTCTGAATGACAACCCTGAGCCAGTACAATCAGCTTTAATTAGTCAAATGGTATTTCCGCCAGATGTTCTGGTATCTTACATTTCCCAGGTGATGACCCTAGTACCAGGAGATGTGATCCTTACGGGGACACCCCAAGGAGTAGGACCAATGGAAGTTGGCGATCGCGTCCGGGTGGAAATTGAGGGAATTGGCCAGTTGGAAAATACGGTGAGCTTACGCCCTTCACAGGCCAAGACTAAGGAATACTAGGGGACTTGGCTGTAAACGGCTTGACTAAGGCTTGGTATTTCTGCGTAACGACCCATCAATGATTGAATCATGGAGTAGCCGCAGGCGGCAAGGATTCCTAAAAATACTACATTATACAAGGTTTCTGTTAGCAAGTTAACCCCTAGTGCTTGGCGTAAAATTGGCAACAATAGAAAACCCAAAACTAAAAGAATGTCTAAAAGAATCGCCTGCATGGTGTTAAAGCGAACAAAATGGCTGATTCGTGGGTTTCTGACTACGGCTAAGAACAAAACAAAGAAAATAATTAACCCCGCCAACGGCAAACGGTAGTAAATTGAAATTAATGGTTGTAGTGGCAGGTAAATAATGCCCAGAATGGGAAACTGTCTTAGCAGAAATTGACCAAAGGGCAAAACCACAATTAGAGGCAGTATATATGCAAGGGCTGCAAAAATCCGGTCTTTAACATCTGTTGATCCGCGCCAAGTCATCGTGATTTCTCCTTGAAGATGTTCAGATCAGGGTTACACTAACTATTATTCAGCATAGCGCAGCACAACACTCTACCCCATCGCAACCTGAAATGCGATTGACCTTTGGTCACGCTTCGCGATCGCTTAGTACAAAAGTTCTTACTACAAAAGTTCTTACTACAAAAGTTTACTCCATATTTACCAGACGGAAGCCCATTTCACACTCATACTGTTGAGCTTGCTTCTCACTTAGCTTCTTGAGGAGATGAGCACACACCAATTTGCCTTGATGCCAGCGAGGTTGACCACTTGGGTCAGCCAGTAAACAACATTGGCAGACAAGGTCGGGGGAAATTACTTGGTTGTCCGTTAGAATTACTAACATAGCACTAATCCTGTTACGCTATCAGGGCTGATGCCGAAGCAAGATACTCTAAGGTCTTCTCAACAGGCTGGAGGATAGGGAAAAATGTTTATTTGCTCACGACACCTTATGCCCATACTAATCGAGAAACTCTTGACCAATCACCTTAGTGCTTAAGTCTTGTTTATAAGTGCTGTTGATTAGAACTATTGCTTAACCCTATTCTTATCTTATTAGATCCCCTGGATGATAAGTGTTGTATAATAAATAATTTAACATAATAAAAACTTTAAGTTTTGCTAAAAATTGGCCTAATCTGAGTCTGAATCGTTCCAGAATCAAGCTTTAAGCTCATCCTTACCGATGAATTGTTTGACAGGACTTATGAAAAACTGGTGAAAAACTGGGCATCAAACGCCCATATGTAGTAGGAATAAGTAGTAGGGATAAGTAGTAGGGATAAGTAATAGGGTGCGTTAATAACCAACCCTGTAGGTATATTTACTGGGTAAGTCCTGTTTAAGGGTCGTGTCCAACTAAACGGGCAAGGGGTCTCCCGTTATAATCGCGTGATTTAACGGGTTAGAAGTTACCGTAAGACAGTTGAGCCTTATTTCATATAACTTAAACTTATGACTCACAGACTGTCGCTTATAAAGGCTAAACTGTCTAAGGCGCGCGTCTCCGGGGAATTGCCCGACTGGGTATATTGGTTCTTGAGATATTGTTTGAGTTGTTTAACTAAGGGCTGATGATACTGACCTACTGCTACAGAATTAAGCCGAACACCGAACAAGTAGCCATCATGGAAAGATGGCTAGAACTATTGCGCCGTCACTGGAACTATGCTCTAGGGCAAAGACTTGATTGGCTCAATAGGAGTCGTTGCTCTATTGATAGATGTAGTATCGTTAGTGAACCAATTGGTGAAATACCAGAACCACTCAATTATTACACTCAGCAATCAGCCCTCAAGGAAACCAAACGGTTGTTCCCTGAGTACAAAAAAATTTACGCAGAAACTCAACAAGTTAATCTACAACGACTTAATAAAGCGTGGGAAAGATGGAGGAAACCTGTCAAGGGTGGCAAGCGGGGTGGAAGACCTCGTTTCAAGAAGCCTGGAGAACTTAGATCTTTTGTCTTTCCTAGGGTGAATAGTTCTAAAGCGGGGGCGCACTTAATTGATGGAGTTTTAAAACTAAGCAAGATCGGTTCTATTCCTGTGGTAATGCATCGACCATTGCCGGATGGATTCACTCTCAAGCAGTGTACTATTGTCAAAAAAGCTGATGGTTGGTATTGCTGCATTTCAATGAAGGATCATACCGTCCCTGAAATATTACCTATAGATTCAGTTAAGTCTGCTGTCGGAATTGATGTTGGCTTAGAAAAGTTTTTAACTACATCTGACGGTGAAGCAGTACCGATCCCACAGTTCTACAGGAAGGCTCAAGACAGACTGGCATTAGCTCAAAAAGCGATGTCCCGTCGTGTCAAGGGTTCTAACAACTGGAAAAAAGCTAAAAAGCAAGTTAGCTTGTTGCATCTTCACTTAGCTCGTTGCAGAAAAGAGTTTCATTATCAGGTTGCTCATTGGTTGTGTAATAAATATGACTTAATTGCTCACGAAAATTTAAATATCAAAGGACTTGCTCGAATAAGACACGCAAAATCAATACATGATGCTGCGTGGGGGTCATTTCTAGAAATCTTACAAGCAGTGGCGGTCAAACGCGGTTTGTTAGTCCAGGAAGTTAATCCACGGGGTACAAGTATCGAGTGTTTCAATTGTGGAGCTTCAGTTGAGAAAAATCTCGCTGACAGAGTCCATCATTGTCCTGATTGTGGAGTAAAAATTGACCGCGATTGGAATAGTGGCATCAACATTTTGAATCGTGCATTAATGGCGGTTGGACTGCCGCTCAATGGCTGTGGTAAATCGATACAGGATATCGAGGAGCAGCAAGTCTCATTTGCGAATTTGAGAAGCCCACATCATAATCTCTGATTTGATGTGGGAGTGGTCACAAAATCTTCAGGGCGACTAAAGCTGCTATGTCGGTACCGGTAGTCGCTGATGGGATAAACCCGTGCATCAAAGCGCTACCTCAGTTTTTGATTCCCGCTCCTGCCTAGACGGGGCTTTATTGCCTCAGAGGATTTTTTGTAAGCACTTACACCTTTAAGGTTGTTGTGTCAATACCCAAACGTGATCGATCCTAGAAGTAAAGAAAGTGACTCAAACTAACTTAGATTTTCTCGCCGAAACCGATCCCACGATAGCCACGTATCTGGGACAGGAACTCCAACGCCAACGGGAGCATCTGGAACTTATTGCTAGTGAGAACTTCACCTCCCCAGCGGTGATGGCAGCACAAGGCTCAGTGCTAACTAACAAATATGCTGAGGGATTGCCCGGAAAGCGCTACTATGGCGGCTGTGAGTTCATTGACAAAGTCGAACAAGTAGCGATTGACCGTGCTAAAGAACTATTTGGTGCTGCTCATGCCAATGTGCAGCCCCATTCTGGCGCTCAAGCGAACTTTGCAGTATTTCTAGCCTTACTAAAACCTGGTGACAAGATTATGGGGATGGATTTGTCCCATGGCGGACACCTTACCCATGGGTCACCGGTCAATGTGTCGGGCAAATGGTTTGAGGTGTGTCACTACGGTGTCAGCCAGGAGACTGAACAATTGGACTATGGTCAGATTCGGGAACTTGCTCTGAAAGAGCGTCCCAAACTGATTATTTGCGGCTATTCCGCCTATCCCCGAATCATTGACTTTGAGAAATTCCGGGCCATTGCTGATGAAGTGGGTGCCTACCTGATGGCGGATATGGCTCACATTGCTGGTTTAGTTGCTACTGGTCATCACCCTAACCCCCTTCCTCACTGCCATGTGGTCACTACTACCACTCACAAGACCCTGCGTGGTCCAAGGGGTGGCTTGATTCTGACCAATCAATCGGATTTGGGTAAAAAGTTCGATAAGGCAGTGTTTCCCGGAACTCAGGGGGGTCCGTTGGAACATGTGATTGCTGGTAAAGCTGTTGCCTTTGGGGAAGCCTTGACCCCAGCATTCAAAACCTATTCTGCCCAGGTGATTGAAAATGCTAAGGCTTTGGCAACGGCACTGCAAAACCGGGAGTTAAAGATTGTTTCTGGTGGTACAGATAACCATGTATTACTGGTAGATTTGCGCTCTATTGGTATGACAGGTAAGCGAGCTGACCAACTGGTGAGCGGTGTCAAGATTACGGCTAACAAAAACACTGTTCCCTTTGACCCAGAGTCGCCCTTTGTCACCAGTGGCTTGCGCCTAGGTTCCCCCGCCATGACTACCCGAGGCATGGGAGTGGCAGAATTTACTGAGATTGGTAATATTATTGCCGATCGCTTACTGAATCGAGAGGATGAGCAAGTGGCAACTCAATGTCGCCAGCGTGTGGCACAGTTATGCGATCGCTTTCCTCTGTATCCCCATTTGACCATTCCTTTACCAAGTTTGGTCTAAGGGTTGAGGGTTGACGGTTGAGGGTTAAGCGTCAGCATAAAACCAACAGTAGGGTGGGCTAATAACGCACCCTACTGTAGTCTTCGCTTTGGTTTATCAGGGAGTCGGGAGCGGTGCGCTTGACCCGTAATTTAATTACGGGTCAAGCGCACCGAGGGAGTCGGGAGTCGGTAACTTCGGATTAAAAGAACTGTCCGCCGTAACCCACCAATAGTCAGCGATTTCAGTTGTCTTAAGATTTAGTTTATAAACAGTTTCTAAGTCCTATTCTGTCAACATCAATAATGGAACAGCCCTTATTCACACATTTAAATTGTGAATAGGGGCGCTTTGGGGAGATGGGGAGATGGTCAGAGGGTAGACCGGCTTTTTCACAAGTGGATTGACCGTTGGTCACGCTACGGGAACGATTGGCCGTTGGCCAAGCTACGCGATTGACCGTAGGTCACGCTACTTGAGGTGGAAATTTAAATGCATCTTAGGGAACCCAAGTATAGCGTTTTTATTTGAGATGTAAACATAGGACTGCATCAATATAGGGAACAGGAAACAGAGAACAGGGAAGAGTAGGAAGGGTGCATCTCATATTTGTAAAAAAGATCGGAAGTGTGGGGCCCGGGCGCGGGGAGTGTGGGGCCCGGGCGCGGGGAGTGTAGAAATTTTCGCCCGAATTTTTGCCTAATTGCAAAACTGAGATGCACCCAGTAGGAAAGAGCTCCGAATAGTTTTTGATGTTATCAGAAAGCGATGCAGCGCGGTCATGGGGGTTCCCCCCATGACCGACTGCATCAAGACACAGCAATATTGTTTATGACCTATTGGTAAATGCTATATTGACTGAATTATCTCTTATCAAAGAATTTTTCATTAAAACTTGATTATTTTAAAGATTGAGTAAATTTTACTTGGATTAGCTCAATTTTTCCAGATTTATATGTAATATTATTCTTGGGAAATAAATCAGTCATCAACGTTAAATCGTTCATTGTTGTCATAGCTACCAACCTAAAGCAGTAAAAGAAAAGACCTCCCTCTGGGGATAATAATCAACAATGAACTCTATCTTGAGAGAGCGCTGCTTGAGTTCGTAGCGATTTTTCTGATTAGTTACATCCATGCTTAAACTAGTTGGCTTGGATGTGTCAGATCATGGTGCTTGCGTATTAAGAGGCTCTAGATTTTAGAATTAATTGATTTGAGCCCCTTGATATTTAGATGTTCTGACTTATAGCTTTTATGGCCTTGATGAGGTATGGTTATCAACCTCAAAGTCCTCCTTACAAATGGGGACCAACGGGGGATCGCTTTGTACCTCATTGAAGAGAGAATTGCTATATTAATAAATTCTCCAATACTCTCCAAACCGATGCAGTGGCTCATAGGATAAACCCCCTTTTGCCGCGCTGCATCAAGACATAGTTACAGCAAATAGTGTCGTCGCGAAAACCATCGTATTTTCCCTAACAAAGGAGTAATCAAGTTTATGTCTACTCGCCAATTGTTCAATGTCTTAACCCTATGCTCAGGTACAGTAAGTTTAGTTAGTGCCGCAACTCTTTTAAGTGCTAACCCAGCTTTGGCAATTGTCAATGGCAGTTTTGAGACTGGTGATTTCAACCCATGGGCAACCATAGGCGACACTAGTATTGAGACAGCAGAGTTTGGAAGTGGTCCAACAGATGGAGACTTCCAAGCTTTACTAACTACTGGTGTTGGCTCAGTTCCTGTCTCGGATATAGAAACATTCCTAGGATTAACAGCTGGAAGCTTAGCTACTATCCCTAATCTTCCCAATGTAGATACTCCCACAGAGGGTTCTGCAATTCAACAAACCTTCACTGCCTATGCCGGAGATATTTTGACTTTTGATTGGAACTTTCTCACGAATGAATTTACATCATCTTTGAATCCAGAAGATTTTAACGGTCTTCCCTTTGTTAATCCAGAAGTTTTTAACGATTTTTCCTTCGTCAGCATCTCTCAAATGGTAGATGGACTAGCTGACACCAACTCCCCACTATTCATAGAATCTTTGACACCTTTCTTTCAGACACCTTTCTTTGAAGAGACTGGCTTTCAGAGTTTTTCTTATACCTTTGAAACTTCTGGAACCTTTAGTTTAGGACTTGGAGTCTTGGACGAGGATGATCCTTTTGTTGACTCTGGACTGCTGATTGACAATGTTCAGCTAACACCCGTTCCGGAACCTGCTTCAATTTTGGGCTTACTAGCATTAGGTGCTTTGGGAACAGGTGCAGCTTTCAAAAAAAAGACTGCTTAAGCATATGCGCTACGCGCACGCTACTTGAGGTGCGGTCAGCGGTCAGCGGACAAAATAAATTCTTGTAATTAGTTTCAATTAATAATCATAAAACCCCACTGGTTTAAGACACTGGTGGGGTTAATTTATGATTTATGATTTATGATTTGTAATTTTTAATTTGTCCACAAATTGACCAAGATTTAAATGCAGCAATTAATTTATCCAGTCTGGCGTACAGCTGAAAGCCTATAGAGGGGTAACCGCTTCCTACTCCCTACTCCCTACTCCCTACTCCCTACTCCCTACTCCCTACTCTCTACTTTAATACAATTATCCCTCGGTTTTGGTGCTTATCCTGATTTCAACACAGGTTTTGAAGCTGTATACTTGACAAAACTTCCGGTAATCCTATACCACCGGTTGATGGCAGGGTTGCTCCAACTGATATATTATGAGTTTCTGCTCGTTCTGATTGCCCCTGTGGCATTTCTCTAGAAACAAACTCCTTGGTTACAGGCGATATCCTTTATATAGGGTAACTAACCCCATACTGTGCAACTCAAAAGTACTTAAGACTTGATGCTACAGGAAATAAACAATGAAATCAAATCCTTTGCCTCAAAAGCACTTGTCCTCACCTCAACCAATTCAGGAACACATTGATCAAGGGGTTGAACAGCAACCACAAGACCCATTACCCGAAGTAGAAACGGAAGCTGCCAGGGAAGCAACCAATACCTCCGCCAATCCCTCCCGTAAAAAGCGACCGATGTGGCCTTTTCTGTTGCTAGGTATCGGTATTATAGCATTGGGTGCGATCGCTTTCAAACAGTCCCAACCTAATCCCGAGGTATCACAAAACACCATCACAGCAGCCCCAGCTGAACCTAACCGGTTACCTGTACGAGCCACCCCAGTCAAAATTTATCCACTGCAACAGTTAGTTTTTGGCAATGGTTTCGTTTCAGCAGTGCGAGGCAAACACCTGACCTTCCAAACCTCAGGAACTATCACCTATCTCAAAAAAGTTAATGGACGGGATCTACGAGAGGGAGATTTTGTCAAAAAGGGTGAATTACTAGCAAAATTAGATGACCGCAGACTGCGAGCAGAGCTGGCACAAGCTCAAGCCCAAACTGCTGAAGCTCAGACCCAACGGGTAACAGCACAAGCAAATTTGTCTCAATCTCAAGCAAATGTAGAACAAACCAAAGCACAAGTAATCAGCGCCCAAGCCCAGTTTGAAGCAGCAAAAAATGATTTTGATTTAGCGATATCTGAATTCAAACGCCGTCTAGAACTTTTCGATGCCGGTGTAATCTCAGAGAGTGATGTTGATGTCTACAGAAATAGAGCCGAGGATGGTCAATCCCAAGTCAGAGCAGCACAAGCTCAAGTTAATGCTGCCTTGAGCAATGTCAAAGCTGCTGAAAGTCAGTTAGCATCTGCCCAGTCACAATTAACTGCTACTCAAGCCCAGATTGCTTCAGCCAAGGCTGGGCAAACTCGCTCTACCATTAGTTTAGAAGATACGGAGATTGTAGCACCCTTTGATGGAATTGTAGCCCACCTTAATATCCGAGAGGGAGACTTCTGGACAACCCAAATTTTAAACAGTGTAAACACTAGTAATTATCAGACTGTAGTCGATTCAGTGCCGATCATTGTCAATGACCCTAGCGCTTATGAAGTCGATGTCGAACTCCCGACCTTTTATGGCCCATTGGTGCAACCCGGTCAATCAGCTTATGTGGTGTTAGATCAAGACATGAGTAGTGCCTCTAGTAGAGGCATGACCCAACAGGAATTGTTTCGCCTTGCTAAAGCCCGAGGCGCAATTTTTTCAGTCAGTCCTTCGGTTAACCCTGGTGAGCGTTCTGTAAACGTGACCATCCGCCTGTACCAAGGAAGTAAGAATGTACTGGATAGGGAGCGAGTTTCTGTTTGGATTGCTGTGGAAGAAAACCCCACAGCCCTAAGTGTTCCTATTAATGCAATTGTCTACCGCGACCATAAACCCTATGTATTTGTTGTAAATCAACAAGAAAACGTCGTTCAACTGCGTCCGGTAACAGAGGGTATTAAGGGGATTTCTATGCAAGAAATTAAAAGTGGTGTTGAACCTGGCGATTTAGTTGTCACAGAAGGACTCAATCGCTTAGTTGATGGCACACCAGTTGAAGTTATTAACTAGTAAGGAATAATTTGGGCAGTTGGTAATTGGTAAGCATTCAGCGGTCAGCGGTCAGCTATCATGCAGACGTAACTCAGATTAAACAAATGGTTACCTGTTTTATTCAAAAGCACCGATTGCGCGTAGCCCATAAGCTGAATGCTAATAGCTAATAGCTAATAGCTATTAACTGAATGCTGAATGCTGAATGCTGAATGCTGAATGCTTACGGTAATTGCTAAGATGACGTTTTCCTTTGGTAGGTAATTGATGAGTAGTAAGCTGGTTTCCTCCAACTCTAAACCTGAGGTTTTACAGGATAAATTAGATCATAATGGGCATAATGGGCATAATGGGCATGATGTGCCTGATGTTAACCGAGCCTCAGGTTTAGCTAAATTCTTTTTCCTGAAAACAGTATTTGGTATTCTCTTGATCGTTTTGCTAACCTTGGGTGGATTGATGGGTTATCAGTCGATGGTCAAAGAAGCCGATCCAGATGTGGAAATTCCCATGGCGATAGTGACTACTAGTTGGGCAGGGGCTGACCCAGAAAGCATAGAAACTCAAGTCACAGATAAAATTGAAAAAGAACTCAAATCCCTAAAGGGATTGAAGAAAGTTGAGAGTGCTTCTTTCAACGGTTTCTCCCAGATATCAGTGGAATTTCAAGCTAATGCCAATGTTCAGGAGTCGATGGCACTGCTGCGGCAAAAAGTCGATGATGCTGAACCGGAGATTAGTTCAGAGGCTAATCAACCAAATATAGAGCAAATCTCTGCCCAAGATGTCCCAATTTTCTCGATTGGTTTATATGGTAATCTCGATCCGGCGGTGTTCAGTCGGGCGGCGGAAGATATTCAAGAAAGACTCGAAAAAGTCTCGGGTGTACGGGAGGTTAATGTAGCAGGACAACGGAAAGAAGTTATCAATGTCCAACTTATCCCCAGCCGCATGATTACTTTGGGGATTTCCCCAACCACAGTAAGTGACCGCCTCAGAGTTGCTAACCAGGATATGCCCTGGGACCAGATTGAAAATGAACAGATTGGGGCTCAGGTACGATTGTACGGTAGGTTTCGTACCTTGGAAGATTTACGTAGCTTGCCTATCACTCGTTTGGGTGGTACTAATGGCAGGGTAGTGCGCCTAGATGAAGTGGCTTTAGTACGTCGGGATTTGGAAAGGGAAAAGACTCGTGCCTTCATTAGTTGGCAGGGTTCTGAGTTTGAACCCACCGTCAGCATGGATGTAGTGAAAGTACCAGGGTCTGACTCGATTAAGGTCATCGAAAAAACCTTAGAAGAACTGGAGTCTGATACTTTTAACCCGGACAAATTCCGACATCTTGGATATCTAGGATATCATTTGAGTCAGAAAAGCTGAGTACTACATCCCCGACTGCTTCGAGGAAGGTGGTATCCCACATCGCCTTCAGGAAA
>NZ_JAAHFZ010000149.1:0-2201 GCF_010672795.1 Moorena sp. SIO1G6 | reverse complement strand
TCAGTAGTCATTGGGATGGGAATTCGGTACGGCGGCTCGGCCAAGTTCAATGTATCGAAAAATGCGACCGGGGTACAGTGAGGGGTCATAAAAAGAAAACAGCGACACCTAGGAATGATTCTACAGGGTGGTATTCCAATGCAAAGGCAAGCCCGTAACCACTCTTAAAGCTAAAATGGGTATATGAACCGGCTAATTGGCCGGGTACGGCCAATGATAGCCAAAATGAGGGCATGAATCAGACCATCTTGGCCACACACATCAAAAATTCACAAACTAGATAGTCAATACTAGGAACCTGGGAAGATTAGAGGATAAGTAGAGGGTTGAGTAATAGGATGGTTGTGACACCTTATTGATTCATAATGTCATTAGAACATCAAATACCCAAAACCGACTCAAATACGCTTAATCTCGTCGTGAGATGTCAACTATAAGACCAAGTACTCAGTCACGGAAATTAAGCGGATGCTTCGCAGCCAAAATATGGGGGTGCCGTGTACTCATTCCCCATATATTAGAGCCGTTCACGGCAACAAAAACACACATACCCATATTTCATGCGGGTTTCAGAATTCGATTTTTGCGCAGTCAAGCGGGTTTTTTTGAAATGATACTTTGATTGCGCTAATTTAGTGTTTTTTGGCATTGCTTAAATCAGCAGTCTAATAACCCATTAACACCATTGGTTTAGTTGTCTTAGAGTACTACTAACTACCATCAAGCGTTTTCAATAGTTGGAATTATTGATACTGGTTTCACTGATAGTGTTAATTAGTGGTAATGGGATGAATGTGTTATCATGGTGTCAGTATTGACTTTTGACTGGGGATGTTCAGTTTTGTTAGCACATGCAAAATGTGAATATTTGACAAGTTTTTCGGTCTCTGTTTCTTGTTAGCAGTGAGTTCCAAAAATGCATGTGCTAACTTTTATTGATGCTTTATCTAGATTTGATTACTCTTCACTGCTATCATTTTTACCAGTAACCAATTTGCGACCATACCGAATATCTAAGTTGGCTCTGACCATTAGCAAGCATTGAAATTCTGGATGTTCTTCGTAATCTCGTGCGGCATTGTAATACTTATGTTTTTTGATGGTTGACTTGAAATTGCGATTACCAGCACGGATGGCTGTGTCAATCGAATCTATCATCAGTTGATAATTGATAGTCCCATCATCATTGGTGAAGAATGTTTCGTATGATTGTCCATACTTGTTGATAAGATATTTTTGTTCACGCTCCCAGCTCTTCATCTGGTCATGGGTTTGAAATGTGAACTGTGATAAGCTACATTCTCGCAACAGACGAGCAGATTCAACTGTGCATCCGGGGAAAGCTTGTGAATTTTTCCAAGATGTCAGATAATTCTTTTTGTATTCGGACGGTTTCAGTATCTTACGGAACAGATAAGTTTTCGCTCGTTCAACGCTGTATGGTGTCTCGTGTAGACTATCTAAGAATGTTTCGGATGGGAGATATTCATTGGTCAAGCTTTGCAATTCATCACCATTCATCGTTTCTGCTTGACATTCGTTATCTCGGTATGAGCGCATTTTTGTGGTGACTTTTTCATCACCAATTTGAAACTTGTAGTTAGCTGAGCCGTGGCATGTGGCAGATGTGCAGATTGACTTGATTTCAAATTCAAATTTATTGACTACTGAAACTGATGGGAATGTGTTTCGTATGTGTGTTGCTACTTGCTTAGCTGTCATGTTTTCTAACTCTTTACCGGTTATTATTCCATTTTTAGTTTTGGCGATGACTGTCAGCTCATCATCTTGTCTAATGGTTCCAAATTCGATGTCGCGTTCTTTAAAGAGACTTCCGAATCTTAAACTTTCCGCTTTGCTTGGTGTGTATGCTTCCACTAATGCTTCAGCGGTGAGTTTTCGATTTGATTTTTTATGAATGACGTTGTCTATTTCAAATGCACATCCATCAGTAATGGTCTGAAAACCGTGCAGTGATTTCTCCATATACCATGCCATAGCTCGGGCACGTGCTGTGATGTTATTGCCGACAACTACATTGCCAATGGCGAAAAATGGCGATACCATGATTCCGTAGATTGTGTTAATGATTAGCTTGTACAGAGAGTTCCATGGTTTCTCACTCGCTATTTTCTTGCTATATTGGTTCCGGAGTTTGAGCAGTTTATTAACTAACAATTCTCCAAGATTCACACTAGTCC
>NZ_JAAHFZ010000148.1:0-2215 GCF_010672795.1 Moorena sp. SIO1G6 | reverse complement strand
TGGGATACTCTTAAACCGGGATTATTAGGACAAGTCCCTACAAATCGGTTAAGGTAAATTTTATTGTTGCCCAAGTGAGGAGTGGTCAAGCAGCAATCGGAGTTAAGCCTCCCACTCATCTATTTGGGCGCTCCTGAAATCCCGTTCAGGAGTTCCTTAAAAGCCCGAGTCTTACTATGCTTAGAGTCAAGCCATCCAAGCTCAACTGCATCAGCAAGACTCAGTCCCATACCTTTTAAGAAACGCGCGGTACGGCGCAACAATACTGCCTGAACCTCGGCTCTAGAAGAGTACCGAGAAATTTCGAAGTCTATACCCCGATCCAAGATGTTCTTAGCAGCATTGCAGTCAGCCGGCAACACGACCCCATTAAATATGGGTTCGCTGTCCCCACTCCTTTTCCCTAATAGGGTTCCAGTTATGGAGTCAACTGGCGACGTGTAGCTCGGCTGGACTTCTGTTACAAAGGAGCCAGTCCAATCAGCCCATTTTTGTAAAGAGTCTCGCATTTGACCTTTCATCCAGCTATTAAGCTTGCGAGACATGGCCTTGGACTGGCGCTTATTTTTAATTGGTTGTGTTAAATCTTCTGCAAAAACCTTTAATGCCTTTCCTCCAAATAAAGACTTAGAGGCTTGACCAATAACTGATAATATTTCAGTTTGGTCTTTTCTATAACGGCGGTTCTCTGTTTTCCTAGAAAGGTTGTTTTTTAAAATCCTAGCTGACTTAGCCTGGTCTATCTTTTCTAGTTTCCTGTGAATTGCCCAAAGTTTTCCTCTGTTCCGATTCTTAGCGCATATCCGATCTGACTTCTTGGACGCTAACTTACCCAACCCTTTGCCATGAGCTTTCCCTTCTGAATCAAAGAAAGCTTCTGTGTATCCCTTATCTACGCCAACAGAGGGGCGGTCAACTGGGATACACACTTTCCCATGGTCAACTAGGAAGTGAACTTCAAAGCGCTGCACTAATTGGTTGTATATCAGTCTGATTTGCCCTTTTATTTTTCGGTTAGACCTAACTAATATCCTGTTTCTTTTTCCTCTCCTGAGTCCAGCTATTTCTAATTGGTAGGTGTTTCGCGATATACGCTTACACTTATAGCCTCCTTGCTGATAAACTATCTGATTTTTGACCCAAGAATGTCCTCGCTGAAACTCAATCCTTACAAGCCTGTGGAGTAGTGGACTATCTAAAAGAGCTAAGGTCTTCAGCTGCGTGGCATACTCTTTTCTTGTCTTTTGGTTATCTTTTCCAGGAAACTTTTTGTAAATTTTTTTGATTACTGCATCAGCACAAGCTGCCTGTTGAGCCCTAACAGCTTTCGCTACATCACTAACAGTCCATTCCATTAGTTTTGAAGGTAATCCCAGAGACTCAGGAGTTCTGAAAGTTCTAACTTCTGGGTAAGCTTTTTTCCAGTCTAAGCCCCAGTGCTTTATGCTGCCTAGTTTGTGGTAAGACTCAGACCTGACGATTCCTAGCTTTTTCATCGTAGACAACAGCTCAATCTCAACCGACTTTGCCATCCCGACAACCGGGACGACTTGAGTTGAGATCTTTTTGCTGATACCTACTTTTGCTGTCATTGCTTGATCTTTGCTATTTGTGTCTATCTTATAGCTTTTTGTCTGTATTGTCGAGTTTGGTGACACTAGATTTAATTTCTTTTTCATAGCGACGAAGAAAGTAAAGCTTAGAACTAAAGCAGTGCATTATCGACATAAAATCATCCATCAACTCTTGCTGGGGGGTCTTGTCAGTGTTATTGAGCACCACTATTTGACAGTTATGTAAATGGCAAAACCACTCGACAAAATCGAACCCAAATCTGCACAGTCTGTCTTTGTGAGCCACGACAATAGTTTTGATTTCAGAGTTCGCTACTTTTTCCATTAGCCCAATAAATTTCCGGCGTTTGAAGTTCAATCCGGATCCATATTCTGAATAGCATCGGCAATTTGGGTAGTTCCTGCCCAAATACTCAATCTGGGAATTTAGATCCTCCGATTGAGACTTGGTTGAAACCCTGGCATAAAGGACTACAGGGCGAGTGTCAACGCAAACTATTAGTCGATCTATGGAACTAGCTAGATAGCGGCGGTGACCTCCAGGAGACCTAATGCATTGGATTTTTCCTGCATCTGCCCATCTAGCTAGGGTTTTGGGATTATAACCATATCGTTTTTGAGCTTCGGTTGGAGTAAGATAC
>NZ_JAAHFZ010000147.1:0-2252 GCF_010672795.1 Moorena sp. SIO1G6 | reverse complement strand
GAACTACTTGATAATCTCCACATAGTGACTGCTACTTATTATCCGAAATGCGAACGTGTCGATAGTCTCGAAGAGCTGCTAGACCAAAGAGCTAATCACACTGGTAAAAACACCACCAACGCTGTAAACCAACACAAAAAGTCTAAAATCATCAAGACTGAACAAGAGTGCTATGCATGGACAAGCGTGAATCTTGGAGAGTTGTTAGTTGATGAACTGCTCAGACTCCGGAACCAATATAGCAAAAAAATAGCCAGTGAGAAGCCATGGAACTCACTGTATAAGCTAATCATCAACACAATCTACGGAATCATGGTATCGCCATTTTTCGCCATTGGCAATGTAGTTGTCGGCAATAACATCACAGCACGCGCCCGAGCTATGGCGTGGTATATGGAGAAATCACTGCACGGTTTTCAGACCATTACTGATGGTTGTGCTTTCGAGTTAGACAACGTCATTCATAAAAAATTAAATCGGAAACTCACCGCCGAGGCGCTAGTAGATGCGTACACACCAGGAAAAACAAAAACACTAAATTTTGGGAATCTCTTTAAAAACCAAGATGTCGAACTTGGGACAATTCAACAAGATGATGAATTGACAGTCGTCGCCAAAACTGAAAAGAGAATGATTAGCGGTAAAGAATTAGAAGACTTGGTAGCTAAACAAGTGGCAACACACATACAAAACACATTTCCATCAGTTTCAGTGGTCAATAAGTTTGAATTTGAAATCAAGTCAATCTGCACATCTGGCACATTCCACGGCTCAGCTAACTACAAGTTTCAAATTGGCGATGAAAAAGTCACCACAAAAATGCGCTCATACCGAGATAATGAATGTCAAGCTGAAACCATGAATGGTGATGAGTTGCAAAGCTTAACTAACGAATATCTACCATCCGAAACATTTTTAGATAGTCTACACGAAACACCATACAGTGTTGAGCGTGCAAAAACTTATCTGTTCCGTAAGATACTGAAACCAAGCGAATACAAGAAAAATTATCTAACATCTTGGAAAAATTCGCAAGCTTTCCCCGGATACACAGTTGAGTCTGCTCGTTTGCTACGTGAATGTAGCTTATCACAGTTCACATTTCAAACTCATGACCAGATGAAGAGCTGGGAACGTGAACAAAAATATCTCATCAATAAGTATGGTCAATCATACGAAACATTTTTCACCAATGATGATGAAACTATCAATTACCAACTGATGATTGATTCGATTGACACAGCCATCCGTGCTGGTAATCGCAATTTCAAGTCAACACTAAAATCAAGCAAAGCTCGTAATCATGCACGAGATTACGAAGAGCATCCAGAATTTCAATGCTTGCTAATGGTCAGAGCCAACTTAGATATTCGGTATGGTCGCAAATTGGTTACTGGTAAAAATGATAGCAGTGAAGAGTAATCAAATCTAGATAAACCATCAATAAAAGTTAGCACATGCATTTTTGGAACTCACTACTAACAAGAAACAGAGACCGAAAACTTGTCAAATATTCACATTTTGCATGTGCTAACAAAACTAGGGGTGTACCAGTCAAAAGTCAATACTGACACTATGATAACACATTCATCCCATTAACACCAATTACCGGTATCAATGAAATTGATATCAATAATTCCAACTATTGAAAACGCTTGATGGTAGTTAGTAGTACTCTAATCCACACAAACCAATGGTGTTAATGGGTTATTAAACCGGTGATTTAAGCAATGTCAAAAAACACTAAATTAGCGCACTCACAATATCAGTTTAAAAAAACAAGCTTGACTGCGGGAAAATCGACTTCTGAAACCCCTATAAAATATGGGTATGTGTGTTTTTGTTGACGCAAACGCCGCTAATATATGGGGAATGAGTTTGCGTCAACCCCGTATTTTGGCCGCGAAGCATCCGCTTAATTTCCGTGACTGAGAACTTGTTCTTATAGTTGACATCTCACAACGAGATTAAGCGTATTTGAGTCAGTTTTGGGTATTTGATGTTCTAATGACATTGTGAATCAATAAGGTGTCACAACCATCCCATTACCCAACCCTCTACTTATCCCCTACTCTTCCCCGGTTCCTAGTATTGCCTATTTAGTTTGTGAATTTTTGATGTGTGTGGCCAAGATGGTCTGATTCATGCCCACATTTTGGCTATCATTGGCCGTACCCGGCCAATTAGCTGGTTCATATACCCATTTTAGCTTTAAGAGTGGTTACGGGCTTGCCTTTGCATTGGAATACCAC
>NZ_JAAHFZ010000146.1:0-2287 GCF_010672795.1 Moorena sp. SIO1G6 | reverse complement strand
TTAGTGCTAAATTAACATCAATAGCTTCTTAAGCTTATTATAGCGTTAATTCAACGTAAAATTGACTTGGTCAATTTGATCGCTGAAAAGCAGTGCCTGAGAAAGTTTCAAGTTTTTGGAGAGGTCTTTTTCCTTTAATAATCTCATTCCAATCTGGTTTTTTTTGTAAGTAATAGTATAGGTAAGGATTAAATCCATAGGCAAAGAAAGACATATCTGGGGTAGTACACCAACCCCCAAACCGCATCGGATTGACTTCGATCGGTAATAAATTACCTTGATTGTCTCGTCTAAGCTCAATATGTACTGGAAAATTTTTTACTCCAGCAAATTTACCAATTTTATCTAAAAAATCGGTAAATTCTTCAAGATTACTTTCGATGATTGCTTTTGAAGAAATATAAAGCCGATCACTAACATCAGCATCTGAGGAAAATATGTGTTTAAGGATATTTAGAATAACCGGCTCACCAGTTGAATTATAATAGGCATCAACAGCGAATTCTTCACCAGTAATATATTGTTCAATTATAAATGAACTAGTGTCCAATACCTCCTTAGGGTATAAATCTTTCATTGGAGCAGTGTCTGCAATTATTGAATCAATGGTTTTAAACCACTGCTCCTGACTTGAAATCTGATAAACTCCCATGCTAAAAAAACCAACCTTTGGCTTGATGATACATGGGAGTGGAATTTCCTTAACCTGAATCTTTTTTAAATCGTCGGTGCGAACCTCTTTGAAGTAGAAGTTTGGATCTATTGTTTGGATTAGTTCTCGAAATTTAACCTTATTTTTAAATAACTGTATTTTTCGAGGAAGATTGCTAAAAGCTAAATATTTCGATATCCAACCAATCGCATTTTCAGATGTGGTATATATGATCGGATTATCTAACTCTCGAACCATTTCAATGGCTCGCTCTTCACTAATTAGGTTTGTCCCACTATAAAGCCCTAACTTCTTGGCTATATCTGTACCTACTACAGGGATACCATTGTCTTTGACAGTTCTTTTTAAAAATTCAGAGACATATGGCTTGTCTACAAAAAACATTTTATTCTCTCCGTAGTTAAATCTCAAGTGCATAACTGGAGGTTTCACCGGCACGCCCTTGCCCAAAATTTGAGGATGGCGAGAGGTTTCTCGGACCGTCTGCTCCAAACAGCTGTTAGACAACTGGCTAACATCGGAAGGATATCACGACTTTGCTAATTTCTTGCTCAACTTGATTACTGGACTTCAGGGTAATGGCATTTTCCAGCAACGCTCCAGAATTATACTATAAGTCAAGACAAGTATCAGATCGAGTTGCTGACTAACTTGAATCAGGTGCCGGAGTATGGTGCGATCGCAATAGTAACCTTTCCTAAGCCCCTTAAAGGTTCTGGTTTTCCAGCAAGGGTGTTCGCAATTATTCCCTAGTGCTGGAATTTACTGCTGGAATTTTAGTTAGCGAACGGCTATGGCGCGGCTATGCCGAACCCCTTTGGCTGCGCATACGCATCGCATTTATCGATTCATGATTATCTCTAGCAGCAATAAATCACAAATCAATCGAATTGCTATATAGGGCTTAGTGCTATATATATTTAGGAACCTTGGGCAGATTAACTGTCTTGATCGAGCACAGTCAAATAATTCTAATGGAAGAGGTTATCTACCGAGAGGCAGATCTAATCTAAGAACAGTAGCTCAATTTCTCAATTTAGAGGACACAAAGATGAAAGGGATTTTCGGTGCTCTACTGCCAGGACTGATCACAACCGGTTTTGTAGGCGCAACACTACTACCCGCTGCACCGGCAGCTGCTGGTGATTTATTAAGAGATATCGGTATTGGTGCCGCTGCTGGTGCGGTAGTTGGAGAATTAACTGACAACGGCTCATTGATTGGTAATAGTGCCAATGGCGCTGCCGCTGGCGCTGCTGTCAATACTACTAAGCGCAATAGAACTAGAGCTCGGCTTGACTACTCCCCCGCATAAATGACGGGGGATTCTAATAAGGATGTTTCGCCTCGGGGATGAATCCGCATCACGAAACACTGTTTTCTTATTAACTGACCACAGGAATACCCTGTGGGGACGAGTCAAAACGCCCCTACCCAGTTCGTCTAGGTTAATACCTAGCGTTCTGCTTACTTTGCGTATTATATTGGATTAAACTAAGCCGGTGAGTCGCCTCACCGACTCGTCTTCAAAACCGGACGTGAAAGTTTCCCTTCATCCGGCTCCTCATCATAGGAACCATTGTCATTGGTACCTCATTAAATCGGATTGTTATC
>NZ_JAAHFZ010000145.1:0-2415 GCF_010672795.1 Moorena sp. SIO1G6 | reverse complement strand
GATTAAACTAAGCCGGTGAGTCGCCTCACCGACTCGTCTTCAAAACCGGACGTGAAAGTTTCCCTTCATCCGGCTCCTCATCATAGGAACCATTGTCATTGGTACCTCATTAAATCGGATTGTTATCTAACTCTGAGGAGTTGATTTTCTTTCCGTGTTTTTCATCGTGGCAATGTAGGTGTAACAATTCCAGATTCTTGTCTAGATTGCTTCCACCGAGTGCGCGTGGTATTATGTGATGCTTTTCAATTAAATCTCCATCCCTGAATGTGAGTCCACAATGGGTACATTTTCCTTTTTGTCGTTTCAAAAGTCTTCCCTTTTGGCTAGACATTTCGGGATGTTTTCCCATTCGGTTACTCCAATATATTAGGTCACCGTCGAATGGACTTCGGATTCCTTTGACTTTGGTGTGCCTGACTATTTCAGTCTTGGCATGTTTTTGGAGGTAATTCTCCTCGTCGGTCATGAATATCCAGTTGTCCGTTATCGGGGCTTCCCAAGGTTTCTTTGGTTTTTCTACCTTTGTACCCCAATATTTCTTATTCACCCAGGATTTGGATTTTTTGGGATGTCTCCTGTATCCCCATCTTTGAAGTTTGTTCCAGAGTAGGTAGTCTAGCTTCTTGTAAGTTTCCTTACTACATACTGACCTATTGTAGTTACACCATCCTCTTATAATGGGTTTGAGATGCCCGATTAAGGCTTCTTGTGGAGCGGCTTTATGGTTGTCTATTACCTTAGAAAGTCGCTCATAGTACTCCAGTACATTCTTTTCAGATGGTTTGATGATGGTTTTGAAACCTTGCTTCGATTGATACTTCCCGACTTTGTATTGTCGGATGTTGAATCCCAAAAAAATGAATCCTTCGTATGTGTGTACCAATCTAGTCTTGCTTGGTTTCAGCTCCAAGCCTAGGTTTTTTAGCCATTCAATGATGATTCTAAGACATTCTTCTACCACTTCCTGGTTTTCGTGCATGATGACAAAATCATCTGCATATCTTATAAGATTCATGCCTTGTCTTTTTTGACTTTTTCCCCTCCCTTTTATTTTTATTGTCTCGGCATACTTCTTAATGTGTTCTTCCATTCCGTGGAGGGCTATGTTAGCCAAAAGTGGAGATATGATACCACCTTGGGGAGTGCCTTCTTTTGTAGGAGAGAATGTACCATTTTCCATCACACCTGCTTTTAACCAATTTTTGATTAATCGTCTCATGGATGGAAAAGTGTTCAGTTTTGTTAGAAGAGCATCATGGTTGATTTTATCAAAGCACTTTGCGATATCGGCGTCAAGAACCCATTTTGGTTTATGATTAATACCTGTGAATATTGCTTCGATGGCGTCATGACATGACCGTCCTGGTCTGAATCCATAAGAGTTTGGTTCAAATCTCGCTTCCCATTCCGGTTCAAGGGCTTGTTTGGCGAGGGCTTGGAGGGCGCGGTCGTATATGGTTGGTATCCCGAGAGGCCGTTTTTCCTTCCGTCCGGGTTTTGGAATCCAAACCCTTCTGGTTGCCTGAGGCTTCTGATAAATTTTCAGGCTGGCTACTAAGGCGAGTCTCTGCTTATTAGTTAAAGCTTTTTGACCGTCTATTCCGGCAGTCTTTTTGCCCTTATTTTGTTGGGTTACCTTTCTGACCGCAAGCATCTTTGCCGCCCAGGACTTCATCAGAGTCTTTTGTAGCTTTCTTACCACGCTCACGTCACCCCGTTGAGAGGCTTGGTAAATCCGTTTTTGTAACTTAAAAACAATCCGTTCTAGCGGACGCCAGTTGACTGTTCTCCATTCCGACTGTGGAGCGAACCCCCGAGTTTTAGACATATTCATTACTACTCATAGCTTTACCTTTTCCTACAACGTGAGTCCGTCAGCGTATCCTGGGCATTACCCCAGGCGTTGGCTTCTGACTCAATCTTTCTCACATAGGCCATGGGGCTAACTACCTACTCAGAAACCGACCGTTCTGAGAGAACCTATGGAGTTACTTCGTTCCTGATAACCATTCTTTGAACTTTTAGGGTGATACTCTCCACCGGGAATATAGGGAAATCATTACAAGAGGGCAGAACCTTATAATCCTGTGTATTCCTTGGACTTTTGTCTGTAGCGTTTCTAGCCTTATTGCGCTACTTCTGCATAACGATGGTTTAGTCGTATCTTCCTTGTGTACCCATGAGTTCAATTGCCTGTTACTAACTCCGCTTTAGGCTAGTAGAGCTTCACTGTTCGACCCCGCTTTACCCCCAGGCTTGTTAATTCCTGAAAGTAGGGGTAGGGCTGTCACTCGGATTTCACGAGGGATGGATTTTCACCATCATGGTTATCAAGTTGTCATGGTTCTATAACCAAGCAGCTAATCCCCCAAATCCTTTATAGAATATGGTTTCTAGCTAACGAATCACACC
>NZ_JAAHFZ010000144.1:0-2442 GCF_010672795.1 Moorena sp. SIO1G6 | reverse complement strand
GGACGCTCTATGACCTTGGCTCAAACAGTGATCGAGCATGGCAGCGCCACGGTTGCCTTTGAGCAGTATCAGGGGGTTTTAGAAACTGCTAAAACTTTGGTGCCCCTCGGCTGTCACGTTACCTTATTAGCTGACCGGGGCTTTGAACATGGTGCATTGCTACGCTGGTTACGCCAACAGCACTGGGCTTGGGTGATTCGGGTCAAGTCTGATTTGTTAGTCACCTTAGCCTCGGGACGAACCCTCTTGGTTCAAGCATTGCTGCCGCCCCCAGAGCAAGCGTATCTGTTCAAAGAGGTCACTGTCTTAGGGGATCTTGATTGCCATTTGGCCACGGCTCATGTCCCTACCGCTGAAGACCCCTGGGCGGTCAAGTCTCGTCAACCACCCTCACTCAAAACCAAGGAGCTCTATGGCAAACGCAATGGCTGCATTGAACCGCACTTCAAAGATTACAAGTCGGCTGCCTTTGATATCCTGCGTTCTGGCTTGCGGGATGAGAAAGGGCTTACTTGCTTGGTGATGTTGCAAGGGTAGTGCTTCACTCATTGCTTTGATACTGGGCATGATGCTCGTTCTCTCGGGCCAGCGCCCTCGGATTGATTGGCATGGCCAAAGGGGACTGAGTTTTCTGCAACTTGGCTTGCGGGAACTGGCTCGGCTTTGCTATCAACGCTTACCGTTACCCAAACTTATTGGCTTGACAAGATACAATCCTCCCCCTGCTTCGGCTTCGTTGCGAAAACAGGATGAATGGAACTACCGAATTGAGTTTAGTAGGGTCGTGTTTATTCTCAACCTGAGACTTCTCAGAGTTTTCTGCACCACCAAGAGAATTACCACTTATCTCACCATCAAAGAGTGGAGGAAGTATTAGAGTCTAAACGCTTCAAAGCCTTACTGGGAGAGGTTTTAAAACCTGCGGATTTTTCAAATCAAAATATCTTTGGTTTAACTAGCCAAGGTCCCCGAAAAGTTTCTATATTATCTCCGGCTGCTTATTCGGCTATAGGAATATATCAAATAAAGTAAACAAAAAAAGAGAAAGAGCTAGGAAACCAAATAGTTTCAAAATTTAAAGTTGGTAAAGATAAAAAGCGCTGTAGTCTTTTTCTTCTACTTTCAAACTTTATTCCAAGAGGTAAAGCATTGGCTAATTTTTCTAGGCTAACTCTTTTGATTGATTGTAGTAGAATAACTACAATATTTGCTAAAATAGAATTACGATCCTTTAGTTTAAATTTTAGATGGTTTTGATATAATAATGGTAACATTTTCAACAGATAGGTCTTATTGACAATGAAAGACCTATCTTTTTCTACCACAGATCGTTACACTCTTGATGTATCAATCGTTTCAATCGCTATCGTCGCCCCCCCAGGAACTGGTGGGCTGTTTGAAAAACATGGATGAGACAAAGATTAAAAGAATTCAAAACAGTCAGAGAATGCGTAGATGCTGCATTCAAAAATTGTCCTAACGTATGCGCGTAGCACTATATAATCGAAGTAATAGTTTGGATAAGTTTTATGTTAATCAACACTCTGTCCACTCATAAACACATTACAATGTGGAGTTGTCCCAGAAGTCGTTCAACATTAATTACACGGTCTTTTGAGCAATTAGATGGATGTATAATTTTTGACGAACCCCTGTATGCTCCATATCTCTTGGATCATGCTTTTGACCATCCTGAAAGGGAAGCTGTGATTGCTCACAGGGAAACTGACTATCAGAAAGTTATTCAACAGATGACCAGCGATTTGCCAGAGGGGGCTTCTTTTTCATTTCAAAAGCAGATGGCTAAACATGTTCAGCCCCATGATGATCTAAACTGGATCAAGTCTCTCTATAATTTTTTTCTAATTAGAAATCCCCAGGAAATTATTCTGTCCTACAGTAAAGGATGCTCCAAAGTTACTCCCAATGAAATTGGGATGAAAGACGTTTACAATTTATTCAAAAAAGTAGAAGAATTCAGGGGAAGAACTCCTCTGGTTGTTGATTCTACTGACTTGATTAAAAATCCCCCAGCTTATTTAAGCTTAATCTGTAGCGACCTAGAAATTTCTTATTCTGAAAAAATGCTGAGTTGGGAACCGGGATTAGAAAAAAGCAATCACTCTAATAATCCATTCCCTTGGCTCTGGACAGGGGACTTGCCCATGACAAGCTGGTACTCCAATATTGATCAATCGGCAAGTTTTCTACCCTATGAAGAAAAGGAGGTTCACTTGCCCAATAAACTGATTCCCGTTTTTGAAGAATGTCTTCCTTTTTATGAAAAATTGTATCAACATCGTCAGGTCATTGATCTGGTTGACTGACAAAAGTTGAGCGCGATTTCACGAACCCCTTACCAGGGATGGGCGCTTTGGGCATTGACATCTGGTTGGGGGAGCCAGCATTCTCAGGAAAGAAACCACTCACATCCCAAAAATG
>NZ_JAAHFZ010000143.1:0-2609 GCF_010672795.1 Moorena sp. SIO1G6 | reverse complement strand
CAAGAGACTGGTTAGAAGTTACCGCAAGAAGAGTGCAGCCTTTATAGTTGGTAGGCTATGCATCAAAGGTGGCAGGTTTTGTTGTAAGGCTGCACTCTTCTAAGGTTTCGTCTCCGGCGCGTTGCGTAATCCGGTCTAACGACCTGGTTGCCTATGAAGATTTAAGAGTCAAGAATTTGGTTAAAAACCATTGCCTTGCTAAGTCTATTAATGATGCTGGTTGGTATCAATTTAGAAAATGGTTAGAGCACTTTGGCGAAAAGTTTGGCAGAGTCACTGTTCCAGTCAATCCTGCCTATACAAGCCAGAATTGCTCAGAATGTGGCGAAGTGGTCAAGAAGTCACTATCAACTAGAACTCACGTCTGTGAATGCGGTTGTGAATTAGACCGTGACCACAACGCCGCAATCAATATCCTAAAAAGAGCCTTGGGTACGGTGGGGCACACCGGAACCTGGATCATAGATCAGAACGCTTCGGGAGATCTGGCCTCTACTGTTCTTGGTTCCGGCCAGGAACAGCAAGTCGGGTCGTTGAGCGAAGAATCCCCGTCCTTATAGGGCGGGGAGTGTCAACGATTTTTCTCTAATAGGCATTCTGCAGCTTCTAGCATATCTGCAGCAATATCTCTGAGGTCTTGCCGATTCTCTAGATATGTCGATAACGCATCTATGGGGTCAATACTGTTACCTATACCAAGTTCCGGCAAGCGGGGACGGGCTAGCTGGCTGACTAATTCTGGACGAATGGTATAGTGGTGGGCTGCCCTCAAGGATTCATGTATGGCACTATTGTCAATTAGGTCGAGCTGCTCAGAACGTAGCTTGTAAATCAGCCGGACTATAGCGTTTTTAATAATTTCGTTACCAATAGCGTTTAGTAAAGTACTTTGGGGATCATCTGCTTCAGCAAGGTTGACCTCAATGGTACGGAAGGGACGCACTGACAAGGGACAAAATTCCCACTGAACATGACCTTTGGACAGCTCAATCATGACATAACCTTTGTCTTCCTTCTCTTCACTGAAATCGACCCGCTCAATGCTGCCAGGGTAAATGACTGGCGGGTCATTGGAGTGGTTGAGATTCTGGTGTTGGTGGATGTGTCCTAAAGCTACATAATCAAAGCAGGGTCGAGTCAGCAGCGAGAGCGGAATAGTAAAACCTTTACCAACGGCTAGGAAGCGTTCTGCACCAAATCTAGCTTGGTCTGCCATTAAATGACCTAACAAGACCGTTGGCAGGTTTGGGTCTAGTTGACGAATTTCTGCTTCTAAGATTGGCTCAAGCCGTGAGATCAGGAGTTGGTTAACCTCGGCTAGGGTTAGACCTTCGGTGTCTGGGCGACTGAGAAGGGTGGAGTTGGTTAGCCACGGTAGAGTAATCACCTGTACTCGACCATTGTCGGTTTGAATCTTATGAGTTTCGATGCTATCCCCTACTACAAATCCAGGCACGCCTAAGGTGCGATAAATACATAAGCTAGCACCTCCTTGTCCTTGGGAGTGTTGGTCGTGATTTCCTACTAGTAAAACGGTAGGAATGTTTACATCTACTAAGCGGCGAAATTGATTAGCAAAAGCTTGTTGAACATAAGGTGGTGGTGTGGCATCGGGAAAGGCATCACCGCCAAAAAGCACTAAATCCACAGGTTCGGTAATGGCTCGGTCAATACATTTAGCTAGGGTATTGACAAAATCTTCTAAACGTGTATTGATTCCAGTAGCAGGGTTGATTCGTCCATGGGAGAAGCCACTACCCATGTGGATGTCAGATAGGTGAAGAATTTTGATCATTAGCCATCATATATAATTTCGATTTGATAGGCGAACATACTCTGTCAGGGAAAGGCAAGAGGCAATAGGCAAGAGGCAAAAGGATAAGCCATGTTGCTCAAACGTTGCTGAAAATTTATGGGTTATTCGTCAAGAATTTCAGCTTCCGGCAAAAGGAGCCCCACATCTCAATACGTAGTATGAGTGTGGGAGGAATTTTGCACAGAGTCTTTCGGTACAGGTAGGCGAGCTATGAAGCTTCTCAGTAACTCGGAGTAGGTCATCCCCCTACGATTGACCGTAGGTCACGCTACGCGAACAGCCTCTTCCTGTAATTGTCTTTTCTCAAAATTGGTCACTCTGACTACGAGCTTTTGATCTTTCATTATGGATTGACGTTTGTTGCCACGAATATTATCCTAATAGTAGGTCGAGAAACACGAAAAGTCAATGAGAACGGCGTACCAGTACAGGCTAAGATTAACCAAGCAACAGGAAGCTGATATAGAGAGGTGGTTGGACATGTTGCGCCACCAATACAACTATTTACTTGCTGACAGGTTTAACTGGTACGAACAAAATCGCTGCTCTATTAACTCATGTCCTCTTATCTGTCATTTACCTGAACTCAGAAATAATCCTGATTACTTTTCCCAGAAGCGAACATTACCTCAACTGAAAAAAGATCGACATTGGTACAAGGAGATCCGTGCGACTCGTTGGCTAGAAACCTTACCTAATAAAAGGTATGGGGGATTAGCCGCAAGGTAACAGAACCTTGACAACTTGATAACCATGTTGGTGAAATACCAACCCTCGTGAAATCCGAGCGACA
>NZ_JAAHFZ010000142.1:0-2803 GCF_010672795.1 Moorena sp. SIO1G6 | reverse complement strand
ATAAATGTTGGGGATTAGTTGAAAATTTGATGCATTTAAGTCGTCATAAGCTCGATCATTATTTACGAGGTATGAGAGCTATGAAGCTTATACAGTCTACTTTTTAGCTCTCATGTCGCCCCCCCAGGTGATATTGTCTTGGTTGACCAGAATTGCCACAAATCTCACCATTACGGCATCGTCTTAGTAGGTGCTCAACCCCTTTACCTCAATGCCTATTCCCTCAAAGAATATAGTATCTATGGTGCTGTGCCTTTAAAGGAAATCAAGCAACAATTGCTCAAGTTCAAGCGGGAGGGGCAATTGGAGCAGGTGAAAATGGTGTTACTCACAAACTGTACCTTTGATGGCATTGTTTACAACGTTAAGGGAGTCATGGAAGAAATACTGGCAATCAAGCCAGATCTGGTTTTCCTCTGGGACGAAGCCTGGTTTGCCTTTGCTGGTTGCACCTCAACCTATCGAGAACGTACAGCAATGCAAGCTGCTACTAACCTTCATACTCGCTATCACAGTCCCCAATACCGAAAGGAGTATGCAGCCTTTAAGGAACAATTTGATCGCCTTGACCCAGAGGATGATGACACCTGGCTGAACCAGCGCCTATTACCCGATCCCGATCAAGTCAAGATTCGGGTGTACTCAACTCAATCAACACATAAATCTCTGTCTGGCATGCGTCAATCATCCATGATTCACATCTGGGACGAGGAGTTCAACCGTAGGTCGGAAATTGATTTTCTAGAGGCTTACATGACCCACACCACCACCTCCCCCAATTACCAAATTCTGGCTTCTCTGGATTTAGCGCGGCGACAAGTTGATTTGGAAGGCTTCAAATTGGTTCATTCCCAGATTGATATGGCAATGATAGTGCGGGAGAAGGTTAACACTCATCCATTGCTAGGAAAATACTTCAAGATACTTACTCCTGAAGAGTTAATTCCCGAAACCTATCGCCCATCAGGTCTGAAAAGTTACCAAACTCAGGAAGAGCCAGAAGCAAAGTTCCAGCGTATCGAGCAAGCCTGGGAGGATGATGAATTTGTTGTTGACCCCACGCGGCTGACTTTGTACATTGGCAAGACAGGCATCGATGGCTATACTTTCCAAAATTCTGTACTGATGGAAAAGTTTAATATTCAGGTTAACAAAGTTTCCCTCAATACAGTTTTATTTATGACTAATATCGGGACAACCTGGGGTTCCGTAACATATTTGCTTGATTGCCTGCAGAAAATTGCTGAGGGGTTGGAGCAGGAATTGCGCCAATACAATCAAGTGGAAATCAAATTATTTGAAAACAAGCTGCAACAGCTAACACTGAATTTGCCTTCTTTGCCTCATTTCAGCGAGTTTTACTCCGGCTTCCGTTCTCACCCGGCAACTGGGCAAGGGGACATGCGGAGCGCCTACTTCCTGGGTTTGGACGAAGAAAAAATAGAATACCTTAAGCTAGACAATGAAATAGATGAGATAATGGCATCTGGCCGAGAACTGGTTTCATCTACATTCATTATTCCTACCCCACCGGGTTGCCCGATTTTAGTTCCTGGTCAAGTTGTAACTGGGGCGATAGTCTTCCTAATGAAGCAGCTTGCTCCTGATGCCATTCACGGTTATCGACCTGACTTTGGATTGCCCGTGTTTGCTCAATATGTTTTGGACAGTCTCAATAAAACTACAGAATCTGCAATGAGTGACAGCTCCTACACTGACCCGTTGGGTTCAGTGTAGGCTTCCCAGCCAATCCGGCTATTGCTTAGGAGGCGCTGGGCTTTAAGAACGGACTGCCCTTCCGCTCTATTTCTTATATTGATCGCTGCATTATGGTCACGATCAAGGCTGCATCCACAATCGGGACAATCATGCCACCGGACATGCAGCTTTTTGGGAACTTTTTTGCCGCAGTTGGAGCAATTCTGTGAAGTATTTTTGGGGCTTACTGGAACCGTTAACAAGCCAGCATTTAAGGCTTTGCTTATTAGGATTGTCAGAAAGCTTGACCATCCCGCATCCAACACAGATTTAGCCAATCGGGATTTAGCCAGTCCTTTTACATTTAATTTTTCATGGGCTATTACATCATATTTAGAAAGTAGATAGTTAGCGGTCTTGAAATGGAAATCTTTCCGTTTGTCCGCTACTTTTTTGTGTTGTTTTCCAAGCTGTTTAACAGCCTTGAGTCTATTCTTTCCTCCCTTCTTCCGTCGAGATACCCTTTTCTGAATAACCCTCAGTCTTTTTTGAGACTTTCGATAGTATTGTGGAATCTCTATCGTTTCTCCTTCCGAGGTAGTTAAGAATTCCTTGAGGCCGACGTCAATACCTGCTATTGAATCAGGATTAATGTCAGGTTTAATTTCAGGGACAGTTTTGTCTTCCAGGGATAGAACCAGATAGTACCCATCACATTTTTTGGTGATCGAAGCTGTTTTTACCTTGAATCCATCTGGGAGAGGACGGTGCAGGACAATCTTGATTTTGCCTATTTTTGGGAGGTTAATCAGGTTGCCCTCTAAACATCCTTCCTTCATTTGAGGGTAAGTAAAGGTGCGGTAGCGATGCTGCTTTTTGAATCTAGGTTTCCCACTTCGCTTCCCGTTACTATCCCCTTTGATAAATCTATCAAAGGCTAACTTTACTCTTTTGACTGCATCCTGAAGCACCTGAGAATATTAAACTAAGCCGCAGAGTTACCTCTGCGACTCGTCTCCAAAACCGTACGTGACAGTTTCCCGTCATACGGCTCCTCATGATAGGAACACACTTTCATTGGTACCTCCACATTAGAAAGGATTGT
>NZ_JAAHFZ010000141.1:0-2919 GCF_010672795.1 Moorena sp. SIO1G6 | reverse complement strand
CCGAATATTTTTGGTACGACCCGTTTAATCCAGAGGATTTTGCCGGATTTAGGTTGCACAATGGCGTCTATCAGCCTTTAACTGAAGATGAACAAGGACGACTAATTAGCGAAAGATTAGGATTAGCTTTAGTCCGTTGGCAAGGGGTTTATAAAAATAATGTTGATACTACTTGGTTACGTTGGGCTACTTTAGAGGGAATTGTGCTACCTACTGCTGAAGAAATAGCAGTGCAAGCTCAAGAAGAAGCAGCCCAAGCTCAACAACAAGCAGCCCAAGCTCAACAACAAGCAGCCCAAGCTCAACAGCAATTAGCCCAAGCTCAAGAACGAGCCGAGCAACTGGCTGCTCGTTTACGAGCTATGGGAGTGGATCCTGATCAAGTTTGAAGCGATCGCGCAACGGAGTAGTTAACGGATTTAAGCGATCGCAATAGGGTGCATCTCAGTTTTGCAATTAGGCAAAAATTCGGGAGAAAATTCCCACACTCCCCGGGCCCGGGCCCCACACTTCCTTTTTTACAAATATGAGATGCACCCGACTATAAAGGGAGCAGGTCAAATAAGCCTAACAAATGAACTACTTGACAAAACAACAAAAATCCGGTCTTAGTTGCAGAACAGATGAACTATTTACCAGATCAGCAAGCAATTACCCATCAGGGGGCTATAGTAATGGTAAAAATATTAGGCTTAAGTGACATGCTTCCCCTATTACCTATTACCCATTACCTATTACCCATTTCCCATTCCCCATTCCCCATTCCCCATTCCCCATTCCCCATTCCCCTTTTACAAATATGAGATGCACCCATCGCAATATCCCTCGAGTTAGGAGGAGTTGCTAAGGTCAACTCATAGTTGGTTTAGCAACTCTTTTACCATAGTTTTGTCAAATGGGTAGTGCTATACCACCATGCTTGGGCTACCGAGACAGATTATATCCCCAAAACATAAAGCAGGTTGAAGTAAACAGTAAGCCAAAGATAACAATTTTTACCTGACGGGGTTTTAAAAGATGGTAACGACAAATGGCAACCAAGGAAAACAATGGTAATAGTATCCCCATCTCGATCAATAGGTTTTTATATAAGTAATAATTGCTTAGGTCTAGTTTTCCGGCGCTGGGTAAAATACCCCAAGGAAGTTTAAAGTTTTCTCTAGTGAAGGGATAGAACAAAGGTATACCAACAACTCCAACTAACAAATCGATAATAATTTGGGAAAGACCCGCTAATATCGCTTGAAAACTATACACTTTGAGTTGGCGTCCCCTAATTCCTATAATAATTAAAACTACGATTGTACAAATGGGAATAATCAGAGCAAATGCTAGGGAATGGGTAATACGAGTTTGACGGTGTGCTGATTGATGTAACCAAGGGATAAAATGATCCAAGTCAGGGAAAGAGGCAATTACTATTAACCATAAAAACCAAGCCAAGCGCAATAGCAGTGGTTTTTTGGGTGAATTAAAAGCAATACCAATAGTTACAGCAGTTACACTATGGCCAATAAAAGATGACATATATTTTTTTATTTTGATGTTACTGAATTAAGTTATTATAGCATCTTAATTTAATAGGTAAAATCAAAATTTATGTTTAAGTATAACCCTTCACCAAATTAGGTCAAGATACCTGAGGGGGTGACATGAGCCCCAAAAAGCTTACTCTATAAGGCTTTGATGCCAATGGTGTCATGGAAGATACAGTCGGAAATTAAGCCTAAATTCATGTTAGGGAAGCTCAAACCCTTATAACTACGTCCAAAGGAGCGCCCAAAACAGAATGTATATTTTTGGGAATTATCGGCTGAAATTATTACCCAGTAAGGATTTCAGCTTGCATGTCACCCCCCCAGGTCAAGATACACAAAACCAGGCAAAACCTCTTCTCCAGATAAACTAGGGGGAGACTCTAAAACCTCAATATCTCTACTTGGTCGATAAATTTCAACTTGTCGCTCTTTACGATTAATCAAGCAACCATTACGAGCACCATTGTCTCGGTATTCTTCCATCTTCTGGCGAATTGCTATTAAGCTATCACTAGGCGAACGTAATTCAATCACAAAATCAGGACACAGGGGCAGAAATTTCTCTTGTTGTTGAGGAGTTAAACTATTCCAGCTTTGTAATGGTATCCAAGAAGCATCGGGAGAACGGTCGGCACCATTGGGGAGTTTAAAACCAGTGGAAGAATCGAAAGCAATTCCCAACTTGTTTTGACGGCTCCAGGCTTGAAGTTGGTAGCCTATTTCTAGATTACAGTTTCCTGTGCTGCCGCCAGTGGGTGACATAATAATTAAATCTCCATTAGCATTGCGTTCAAATTTTAAATCATGGTTGTCTTGACAAAGCTGGAAAAATTGCTCGTCGGTAAGGTTAATTGATTGGAGATCAAGGGTTAGGGTGGTCATGATTGTTTAGGGAAGGGAGCAGGGAGCAGGGAGTAGGGAGTAGAGAGTAGGGAGTAGAAACCTAAGTGTATTTTATAAAAATAACTAACGCTATAGAATTGTTTTAGCGATCGCGTTTTTGATTCCCAGTGATCAATAACTATTCCGATCGGCGTTCGCGCAGCGTGGCCAAAGGCCTCAGCCGCGCCAAAGGCGATCGCTGAAAGCGGGGCTTCGCCCATCGCCTTTGGCGGAAGCGTTCGCAAAGCGTGGCCCAAAGGCCTCAGCTTGATCGCGAAGCGTGGCCTACAAGCTTTGTTGTCCTCTAAAAATTGACTACTAATAGAATAGCTACTGTAGCAACTCTAGTACCATAGTTTGCTCAAAAAAGAAAGAACCAACGGCTGGGTTTTTTAGCAAGTTTCAACGATACCTTAGCGATAGGCGTTAAATTTGAGTAGGAAATACCACCACTATGTCTAAAACTATGACCTCTGCTGTTGTGCATAATACTCCTCCT
>NZ_JAAHFZ010000140.1:0-2928 GCF_010672795.1 Moorena sp. SIO1G6 | reverse complement strand
TCCTAGCTCTTTCAATATCCATTGTTCCATATTTGTGATAATAGATGCCAGAGGCGATTCTAGCAAGAACACACACTTGACTCTTTTTGTCAAGTTTTATGTTAAGAAAGATGTTTATAAAGCATAGCTTTTTTAAGGGGGGCTGGGGGGGATCATAATCTTGCGGAAAACTTTGAAAACACGCCCTAGCCCCCCAATTTTGCGGTGCGACCCGTGGCGAATTTAATTCGCCAACGGAAAGCGCACCGGCGGGGGAACAAAACTCTCAAAGTCCCCCGCCCCCCTAACCCCCCAAGCGAGGGATTGCTCGCTTGGGGGGAATTAGCGGATGCTTCGCTTTTTTAAAGATGGGGACCCACGGGGGCTTTAACAAAACCACATGATCGCGCATTCATTCCTTGATTCAGCAACGCCAAAAATCCTGTGTACCTAATAAGTATTTAAAACGCTATATTTTAAAATTAAATTACCAAATTTATGGCTATGATTATTGACATTTATCAATTTTATCTAAAGCAATCTTGGCTTTCAAAAGAACTCTCCAATAAGCTAAATTACTAGTCCATGCTGTTCGAGGTAACAAGGTGGGAAGAGATTCTCCTGGAGTCTGGGAGTTATCAATGGATGGTTCTAATGAGTTAGTTTGATCCTGCATAGTGGTATAGATTTTTTATAGATTTAACATAGAATTGAACTAAAAAGTGAGTAGGGAACAGGGAACATGGAACAGATAAAAATAATAATATTTGATTCTTTCAGTACTGAAATTTATTGTTATTATTTCAGATATTAAGTTGTTTTTTATAGTGCAAGAGCTTAGTTAAATTGAGATATTACCGACAACTGCGGCCAAGTCTATAGCGTTTCTCATAGTAATGAGGTACACAGGATTTATTCCCTATTCCCGACTCCCGACTCCCGACTCCCGACTCCCGACTCCCGACTCCCGACTCCCGACTCCCTGCTCCCTGCTCCGTAAAAAATCCCCTGACCATTGAATGCGATCAGCACTAAAGTGGAGGGGATCATTGTTTGGCCAAGGAGTGTTTATTGGCTCTTCAATAATTTCAAATTCACCGTTATCAAAGGGAAGTCCTTGGGCTTTTACTTTAGGCACAACTCGCTCTCGAATTCCTTGAGATGCTTGGGTTAACGCCCGATGGTGACAGTAAGGATTATTCCCTCTGCGGTCAAAGAACACATGAGCAGTCCAAGAGCAACCACCGCGACATAGTTCAGCAAATTCGCAAGTCTTGCAGAAGCCCCACAGATGGGATGTCCCTTTGGGAGTATCGGCTCCTAGGTTAAACCGCAATTCTTCGGTTTCTTCAATAATTGTCCCCAGGGAGTGGTCTCGGATATTACCTCCGGTGTAAGCTGAAGTCGGTAAAGATGGGCAACCTTTGATCGCACCATCGGCTTCAATGCCCAAGGTAGAGAGTCCAGCTTGGCATCCCTGCCAAAATGTCCAGGCATTGCTATCTCCTCGCCCTCGCAGTAGTCGCTCGTAGGGACCGTAATAGCCGATATTATTTCCAGCCTGTACTTTCACCCCTTCGCTATAAGCCCGCTCAACCACACGAGCAATCATGGGATATAAATCCAGCAATTCATAGGGTTGGAGCAGAATGTCATAATTGTCAGCAGCATTGCCCATGGGTACAGTTAACTGAATCTGCCAGGCGAAGATTCCTGCATCCCGAAGCAGCTGGTAAATCTGGGGAAATTCTGGTGCGCTGAGGCGATTGATTTGGGTATTGCAGCCGAAAGGAATACCGGCTTCTTTGAGATGGCTCATGGTCTTAAATGCCCATTGCCAAGAACCCTTTCTCCCCCGTAGGCGGTCGTGGGTTGCTTCTAAGCCATCCACAGAAACGGAAACTACCCGAATTCCAGCTTCTTTCATCCGGCGGGCTGTGTCTAAACTAATCCCAAAGCCACCAGTGGTCATACCACACACCATTCCTGCATCGGTAATGGCTTTGGCAATCTCTAGCCAGTCCGGACGTAAAAAGGCTTCACCGCCAATTAAGGTGACTTCTGTAATCCCGACTTCCGCCATCTGTCTGACCAAATCGAGAGCTTCCTCTGTAGAAAGTTCTTTTGCTCGTGTATGACCAGCACGAGAACCACAGTGCTGACAAGCTAGGTTGCATTTTAGAGTAATTTCCCAAACCGCATAACTAATTCGGCGATAAGTCATAACTAAGCACGTTTGTATCTAGGTTGTAAACACACGAATTGCAGGAAAAGGCAAAAGGCAAGAGGCAAGAGGCAAGAGGGGTAAGAGTGTGGGAAGTTTGGGGAGATAGGGAGATGGCGAGATGGGGAAATAGGGAGATAGGAAACATTTTTATAGCGTTTATCTTACTAAAGAGGTACAGTAAATTTTCGTCTTACCCCGACACCCGACACCCGACACCCGACACCCGACACCCGACACCCGACACCCGACACCCGACACCCGACACCCGACACCCGATTCCCGATTCCCGATTCCCGACTCCGTAGACTATGAAATATTGTCTGTGTTCGCGTCTTTTGAAATGTAACCAATTTGATCAGGAGGTATGGAAGCGCCATACAATGCGATCGCTTGATTAGAGTCGATGTCCCCTATTAAGGGCAGGGTAAGCGCAAGAATCAATAAGCTGTAGCTTATTGAGAAAAAACTGGGTTCATTCTCAACTATTAAACTCTATTGAGAATCAAGTTCTACGAGATTATAGGGGTTTCGAGCCACGATCAACCGATATCCAGCCAATGCACATTATGGGCAATTTTTTCTTGCGCTTACCCTGCTATTAAGGGGAGCACCTCTCCTTCAAATCCGTACGTGAAGGTTTCCCCTCATACGGCTCCTGGATATCCTGGCCTTTCGGTCTGCTCCCATGGATGTATTGGTGACAACTTTGATGTACTGCCATC
>NZ_JAAHFZ010000014.1:100526-194592 GCF_010672795.1 Moorena sp. SIO1G6 | reverse complement strand
TTCGTGAGCTGAACTGAAATCTTAGTCTTGACGGGATTTCGGCTTAGATATTGCCATTTGGACACGAAGGTTTAAGGCCGGTCAAAGATCATGGAATCCCCGTCTTTTTAAAGCGGGGAGTGTCAAGCTAACTGTCAGCTTAAGAGTTAAGTGTTAGCTGACTAATGTAGCTGACTAATGTAGCTGAGTCATGACATCCTGGCGATTCCTACCCTAGGATTTGGTGAGTTGATGAAAAGAGAAATGGGTGAGGGGGTGAGTAGGAATCGCCACCAGTTGAAAGGTAAGTAGCAGAACCTTGAGGTAGCTTGCGGAAAGCATCACGTATAACACTAATGAGGATAATCTCATGAGAATCTTCAATCAATTGGAATCCAATGTGCGAAGCTACTGCCGTTTATTTCCCACGGTGTTTAAGAAAGCACAAGGAGCTGTTCTAGAAGATAAAGAAGGTATTAAGTACATTGACTTTCTCAGTGGAGTGGGTACGCTCAATTACGGACATAACAACCCACAACTCAAAGAACGACTGCTGGGTTATCTGGAGTCCGACGGTATTGTCCATGGTCTCGATTTAGCAACCGTAGCGAAAGAGGAGTTTCTCGAAGCTTTGGAAGCCATTATCCTTAAACCCAGGCAATTGAATTACAAAGTTCAGTTTCCTGGACCGACAGGAACCAATGCTGTGGAGGCAGCCCTAAAACTGACCCGCAACATAACGGGACGGGAAACGGTCATTGCCTTTTCCAATGGCTACCATGGCGTAACCCTAGGTTCCTTAGCAACAACTGCCAACACTTCCCAGCGAGACGCTGCAGGAATCACGACCGCAGGGGTAAGTTTTATACCCTATGATGGGTACTTGGGTTCGGATATTGATACTACAGAGTACCTAGACAAAGTCCTTTCCGACAGAGGTAGTGGGGTAGCACTTCCAGCAGCAGTGATTGTAGAAACAATTCAGGGAGCAGGTGGGGTCAATGTGGCCAGCTTTGAGTGGTTGCGATCGCTTGAAAAAGTCTGTCGTAAACATGATGTGCTTTTAGTTGTAGACGACATTCAAGTCGGATGTGGACGGACTGGTTCCTTTTTCAGCTTTGAAGAAGTAGGTATTTCCCCTGACATTGTTACTATCTCCAAATCCTTGAGTGGATTTGGTCTTCCTTTCTCATTGGTGCTGATCAAACCCGAATTAGACCAGTGGAAACCAGGTCAACACAGTGGCACCTTCAGAGGACCTAACCTAGCCTTTGTTACCGCCAAAGCAGCCTTGGAAATTTATTGGCAAGACGACAGTCTTTCAGCCTCCGTTAAACAAAAAGGAACCATAATGCAGCTTCGATTGGAACAGATCGCAAAAAATAACCCGGAGGCCGGTTTTTCTGTTAGAGGCAGGGGCATGATTCAGGGCTTAGACTGCAAAGATGGCAACCTAGCTAATAGAGTAATTCGGACAGCCTTTGCTAATGGGCTAATCATGGAAACAGCTGGCGCACAGGGGCAGGTGATTCGATGTCTCCCGCCTTTAACAATTTCCGAAGAAGTATTAGACAAAGGGCTAGACCTCCTCGAAAATAGTGTCAACCAAGTCATCCAGGAGACAGTTTCTAAAAAGTTAGTTGATTTAGGAGCATCTGTTTAATTGCTTATGACTGCTGCATTTGGAAATTCTCCAGAAGTCAAAACCCGGATAGAAAAAATTGAAAACATCTGTGGACGGGATATAGGTAATGGTATAGAGCCCCTTGTGGAGGCTGCCAAGGGGGGGCTGCTTGGTGCAGCTCGCTCCATCGCGGAACATCCATCCCCCCATGTGGCTATTATGACAGGCTTTTTTGTTCCCCATGGAACTCCTCCAGCGGCGGAAACGGATGGCCCCATCGGTTGCGCTCACCTAGCAGCGGCATTACTTAGAGTTGGAATCCCTGTCCGTCTAGTTACCGATCCTCTATGCCTTAATGCTGTCAAGGTTGCTGCTCGGGCAGCAGGAATACCTGCTCAAGTTCCTTTTGATGTCGTTCCTGTCGATGCAGCGAGTGCAGAAGATCCCTCCGTTTCTTCTATTGTGAATTCATGGCAAAGTGCTGAACCACCAGTTTCCCATGTTATCTCTATTGAAAGAGCAGGCCCAAGTTACGATGGTACTGTCCGAAATATGATCGGGAATGATATCACCGCTCATACCGCTCCTTTGCATCTCCTATTTATCCTAAGTGAAATAATTTCCATTGGAATTGGTGATGCTGGCAATGAACTAGGTATGGGAACACTTCCTAAAGAACTCATTGCCAAAAGTATTAGCACAGGAGAACAAATTGCCTGCAATATTCCTTGTAATCACCTCATCGTTTGCGGTGTATCAAATTGGGCAGCAATCGGGTTACTCACTGCTGTTGGTTTACTCCGACCAGACTTGAAATCTAAGTTAACTGAGGGATTAACCTTAGAGACCGATAAACATATTTTGACCACTGTGGTCAAAGAGGGACCAGCGGTAGATGGAGATACAGCAGTCCAAGAGCTTGCAGTTGATACTTTACCCTGGGAATATCATGGTAAAGTCTTGACAGAAATTTTAGAAGCTGCTGGTTTGACAAAGTCAGTTTGAGAGAGCAGCTCCAATGCTTTCCTCCAAAATATCTAGCCCTTGGGTCAAAGTGTCGGGATCAATCGTTAATGTAGACTGAAGATTAATCACTTCTTTGTTCACTCCCATGGGTTCAAAGATTAAACCCCGCTTGAAAGCTTCATTACTAACTTTTTTAGCCAGCCCCTTTTGTTCACAGGCGATTCCTTGAATCAAACCAAGTCCTCGATGTTCGCCGCCGACTTCTGGATAACGAGTGATCATGTCTTTGAGTCGGCTCTTCATGACCTCACCTTTGTCCGCGATTTCCTGGGCAAAAGTATCTGTCTCCCAGTACTCGTCGAGAGCAGCTGTGGCAGTCACAAAAGCTAGATTATTGCCTCGGAAAGTCCCACTGTGTTCCCCTGGTTTCCAACAGTCTAAATCAGGTCGAATCAGCACTACAGCCATCGGGTTTCCATAGGCGCTTAAAGATTTAGCCAGACAAACTAAATCAGGTTTTAACCCTGCCCGCTCAAAGCTAAAGAAAGGACCAGTTCGACCACATCCCACTTTAATATCATCAACAATTAGCAAAATTTCTCGCTCTTGAGTGATCTGGGCAAGGCGTTGCAGCCAAGGAACACTAGCCACATTAATTCCTCCCTCAGATTGAACAGTTTCTAGGATAACTGCTGCGGGTTTTTCCTGATTTATGCTCAGGTCATCAACCAGTTTTTCTAAGTAATCAAGACTGTCGTCTTTGGTGCCATTTTTATCCTCGAACGGCACCGTTAAGACATTACCGAGGGGAATGCCCGCAGCCTTTTGATAGGTCGGATTAGGTGTAACAGCTAGGGCACCTAAAGTATGACCGTGGTAGCCTTTGGTAAAACAGATCACTGTTTTTCGACCAGTCACTTTACGGGCTAGCTTCAAAGCAGCCTCCGCAGAATTAGTCCCTGTAGGACCGGTAAACATAACTTTATAGTTTAGTCCTCGCGGTATTAAGATTACTTCCTCGAAACGTTCTAGAAACTGCTGCTTGGCAGAGGTGAACATATCCAGGCTGTGGGTGATGGCATCTGACTCAATGTATTCGAGGAGACGCTTTTTGAGCTTGGGGTTATTATGTCCGTAGTTGAGGGCACCAGCACCTGCCAAGAAATCTATATAAGTACGCCCACTCTCATCTATCAAGGTATCTCCCACTGCCTTGGTAAAGACTGTTGGAAACAATCGACAGTAGCTTCGGACTTCTGACTCAAGCTTGGTGAAAATGTTCATATGCTAAACCTGCCTATTGTTATTATTTTCAAGTAGGTGATACAATTATGTGTGGTGTACCAAACGCGAAGCGATTCCATTTTATTCACTTTACTTTACGAACACCGGAACCTATAAAACTATATACTATTTAGGGGGACTATAGCAATCCTAAGTCATTTGTGAAAACCAAAATTATCCTTAAAAATCTTATAAGGCACAACAACTGGTATACCCTGATAAAAGAGCAAGTTGAACAATTCAAATAGGATTGCTATAGTCTAAATTTTGATCAGTATCAGAAACCAACAAGAGCGTGGAATTAACTGGGATTAACTATGCAAAAAAGTAGATTTACCGAAGCTCAGACCGAGGCATTGTTTGATGATCGCGAACGAGACCAACGTTTCCGCAGTTTCTGGGATCCAGAAGGCAGTCTCCACTGGGGTTATTTCGAAAACTTAGCCAAGGCTCGGCCTGAGGACTTTGTGCCAGCCTGCAAGCGCTGGGATGAATATATGCTGGAACAGAGCGGTATTACTGCCGACTCCCGGGTACTAGAAGTTGCTTGTGGAAATGGCAACGCTGCCGTTTGGCTGGCTCAGCAAACGGGATGTGAGGTAGTAGGAATCGATATTAGTAGCAGTTATATCGAGAATGCTCGAGCTAAGGCTAGTAATTTCCCCTCTTTGCGGGTGAGCTTCCAAAAGGAATCAGCCCTTAACCTACCTTTTCCAGATGGCTCCTTTACCCATGCCTGGAGTCAAGGCGCTCTTTACCACATCCACGAGCTTGATAAAGCTCTGGCGGAGGTTCACCGTGTCCTAGGGGTAGGAGGAATCTTCCTGTTTGATGACTTGGTAACACCAATTGAGGAAGTTAGTGAGGCAGCCCGCAAGCACGTTTACAACCGACTGCTGTTTGAGCCGACATTTAGCCCCGAAGTCTATGCAGAAAAACTCACTGAGATCGGATTTAACGTTTTGCAGGTAAAGGACTTGAGCGCACACCTGAACAAGAGTTACGAACTGGTGTCTGAGCTGGCTCGGGAGGGCTATCCAGATTTGAGCGCTGCCTTTAAGAAAACCCAGGAGGCAATTGCCGCTGGTGAGTTAGGCTGGTGCTTTTGTCTGTGTGAAAAGGTTAGCGATCACTAATCCGTAACAAGTTAAGACAGCTACGCCATATATTGAGTGTAGATTGAGTGTATATTAAGTGTAGCTTGAGTGGATGCGATTGACCTTGGCCTTTTGGCCACGCTACGCGAATGGTCACGCTTTGCGATGCTCGGTACGAGCCGCTACGCGATTGACCTTTGGTCACGCTACGCGAACGCATCCAGAGACTGGGCTATACACCCAATCACTCCTCAGCAGTTTTGGTTAAAAACAATACATCTTACCCCTAACCAGGGCAACCGGCTAAAATAACAAGTGTTGAGATTTGTGTATCCCTGACCGGCATAGGGAAAGCTTATGGCTGCCGCTGTATTAATCCAGAACCTCCAAAAACGCTATGGAGATGTCCAAGCTGTCAAAGACATCTCCTTACAAGTCGAACCGGGTCAAATTTTTGGCTTACTCGGTCCTAATGGTGCCGGTAAAACCACCACCATTCGTTGCCTATGCACTCTCACGGCACCGGACGCTGGAAAAATTGAGGTATCTGGCATTTCAGTACTACACAATCCTAGGGCAGCACGCCGCCGCCTAGGCTATGTAGCCCAAGAAGTTGCCCTAGATAAGGTACTCACTGGTAAAGAACTACTCCAATTGCAAGCTGACCTCTATCACCTCCCCAAAGCAGTTGCCAAAGAACGCATCAATAAACTGCTTGACATTTTGCAGCTCAAGGAGTATGCCAATAAAAAAACGGGCGTTTACTCTGGTGGTCTGCGTCGGCGGCTGGACTTAGCCGCTGGCTTACTCCACCAACCCGATGTTTTAGTACTAGACGAACCCACAGTAGGTCTTGACATTGAGAGCAGATTTGTGGTATGGGAACTGTTGCAAAAGTTGCGAGACTCAGGAACCACATTACTAATCACCAGCCACTACCTCGAAGAAATAGACGCATTAGCTGACCAAGTCGCAATTATTGACAAAGGCTTGATCATAGCTGAGGGGACACCATCTCAGTTAAAGGATAGTGTTGGAGGCGATCGCATTACCCTGCGCATCCGGGAATTCTCCCCCATTGAAGAAGCCAAGGAAGCCAAAGATATGCTGCAGTCTCTGCCCTTTGTGCGAGAGGTGATTATTAACAGCAATCAGGGCAATTCCCTCAACCTTGTGGTTAAACCCCAAAGCGATGCCTTAATGATCATTCAGCAAGCCTTGAAAGACCTTAGTTTACCGACCTTTGGGATTGCTCAGTCGCGACCTAGCCTAGATGATGTCTACCTGGCTGCCACAGGTAAAACCCTGATGGATGCTGAATTGGCTGAGGCTGGGAAACGGGATCCCAAGGCAGAGCGTAAACAAAATATGGCCTAAAGGAGAGATAGGACAGAGCTTAGTGGAAAGTAAATAAAGATTGCTCCAATTATTGTAAGAATCTATTGTAGAAATAAATATGAGTGAAACCTTTACCCCTCCTAAATCCGACCTTAACTGGCAACCAGACCTTACTGCACCAATCCCAGTCAATGATACTCCTGGTGTAAGTGAATTTATCCAAGAAACCCTAGCCCTAACCAAACGCCTGTTTATTCAGCTGCAACGGCGTCCTTCTACCTTAATGGCTGGTATTATCCAGCCCCTAATGTGGCTAATCCTATTTGGGGCATTATTCCAAAACGCTCCTCAAGGGATTTTTGGCGAGAGTTTGAGCTATGGCAAATTCCTCGGTGCAGGGGTGATTGTGTTTACCGCCTTTGCTGGAGCACTCAATGCTGGCTTACCGATCATGTTTGACCGGGAATTTGGTTTCCTCAACCGCTTACTCGTAGCTCCGTTAGTATCTCGCTTCTCTATTGTTGCAGCCTCAGCCATATATATAATCGCTCTGAGTTTGCTGCAAACTGTGGCAATTGTCACCGCCAGTGCCTTTTTAGGAGCTGGTTTACCCAACCTAGCCGGTCTGGCTATGATTGCCTTGATTGTATTCTTGCTGGTGGTGGGAGTCACAGCTCTCAGTCTAGGACTAGCATTTGCCCTACCGGGTCACATTGAACTAATTGCAGTCATTTTTGTTACCAACTTACCCCTACTCTTTGCCAGCACAGCCCTTGCTCCTCTATCCTTCATGCCCAAATGGTTACAGGTGGTAGCCAGTCTTAACCCCCTCAGCTATGCCATTGAACCAATTCGCTATCTCTATCTCCACAATGACTGGTCTTTTGGTAGTCTTGTGATGCAGGCTCCCTGGGGATCTATTACCTTTGGCCAATCCCTGTTGGTATTGCTTGGTTTTAGCACAGTCGTATTACTCGCAATTTCTCCACTACTGAGCCGCCGGTTGTAACTATTCACCCTAGAGCCTTAGCCATAGGCCGGTGTTACCCTTGCTAGCCGGGGGCGGGGAGATGGGGAGATGGGGAGATGGGGAGATGGGGAGATGGGGAGATGGGGAAAACCCGAAAGACCTAACTGCATCCCGACTCCCGACTCCCTACTCCCTACTCCCGCGCAACCCATAAATTTGTACCTCACCCAATTGAAAACTGCTAGAAGCCATTGCCAATAATCTAGTAGTAGTTGAGTTGATAGCTTTTTGTTGATGGTTGACCGTTGACGGTTGACTATTGACAGGGTCGCGTCAACCGTCCAAAATGAACCTGTAACAATTGTCCAGGTTAATTTACAAGTTAACTCAAGTTAACTATATATAACTCTATAGCAGTAGACCAGCGAGATTTATCCATTGAGGGGGGATTCCTATGACGATCAGCAACCAATCTGTTTTTACTGTAGCTGTATTGAGTGTAGCCCTTGGCATTACTACAGCGTTACTGCACGGGTCCGCTACTGCCCAAAGTATAGGTACTATTCGAGCGGATGAAAATTTTAATAACCCTAACGAGCAAGACACATTTGGGGGGTTTGGAGACAGTGGTTTCAACGCTTTTGATTTAATCCATAATGCCCAATTGGGTACAGTTGATATCGATCAGTTCAATCAGGGACAGTCTCAGAGACTAGACGATGCTGCTTCTGAGTTTCGGCGTTTACAGTTGGAACGGTTGCGCAATCCCCAAGTTGTATCTCCAGAAAACCAATATCCACAAAACCAATATCCAGAAAACCAGCCTGCTACGTCTGGAGTTAGCGAAAGTTACCGATAATCTTACTTAGACGCTTTGGATCAGGTTTGGATCAGGATTGATATCAAGTCTGGTTAATCACTTGGTTTACGGGTTATCCCATGGATGGTATAGCAGTTCTCAATACCCAATTGAGAACTGCTATTTTATGATATAAACTTTGGGAAATCAAGCTAAGGAATCACAGGAGATAGACCTTGAGGTAAACGTTTTAGGCATCGGGCAATTATCCCAGCTGTAGTTTAACATTAGATGCAAGATATGATAGATTCCTGTGTGAATCAAGTTTTCTAAATACAGCTTATGCTCTGAGGATAAGTGACGTAATTCTTGGCTTTTTGATGATGGTTCAATCTTGTCTAGGGCTTCGTAATGATTCGGAATTCTGCTGAGGACATAAGCAATTAAATCCTGGCGTATTTTAGACTGAGAAAACACGTCTTGATAGGGAAACTCCGGATACGTTGCTAAGACGTTTTCAATTTCTTGAATCACTATCGGTGTAGTTACGTGAACAAGGGTTTTACCCATCGTTTACACTCCTTTTGCAAACCGATTTATTATGGCGAACTGGTTTTTTAATTAGTAAATAGCTTGTTTTAAGCCCTGTTTGAAGTCAAGGGAAGTATTCTTAACTGCTGATTAATTGCTGCTAACAGTTCCCGACTATCTACAGGTTTGGTTAGATAATCATTGGCTCCAAGTTCCTTAGCGCGAGCATAGCCATCCTCCTTTGACTGACTGGTTAGAAATATAAACGGTGTTTTCGCTGTCTTTAACCTATCTCGTAATATCTGGAGAAGCTCATACCCATCAAGGGATGGTATATTAATTTCACAAATAATTAAATCAGGTCGGACAACTTTAGCTAAATTTAAACCGAGCCAACCATCGTCTGAAGTAAGGACATTAAATCCTTCTAATTCAAGTAAATCGGAGAAATTTGAGCGCAATACTTTATCATTTTCAATTAATAAAATTGTTTTGTTCATCGCTCCAGGCTTTATAAATTCATGATCAAGATTAATCCCCAACTTGCAGAATCCGTTCTAGCAAGAGGCGATCGCTAGTTGAGCTACCGAACCATAACTTATCTTTTGCCAGAGTACTGAGAGATAACTGACCATTCGGTTCAATGCTAAAATCTTGACCCAACACTAACCCTTGCTCCTGAAGCTTCTTGATTGCGACAGCCATCGCTACTGCCACTAAGTCAAGTTCGGGCATCAAATAATCGGGATGACGCAATAGCCAGTAACAAGCATCAAGGTTAATCTCTGGTAGTCGATAAACCGCTGCCAGTAAGACTTGCTCAATATAAGTGGGACTGGGTAAAACAGTCAGAAAGTCTTTAAGAGATTTGATAAATGTTGAGTCTTGACTCTGAAATACATCCACAGCTAATCCGATGTATGACTCATAGTCCTGGGCTTGGCTGGTGGTACCCATGTTTCCTTCCTTGGTCAAAAGCAAACTGTTGATACCCAGGACAACTGGTGTGAAGGTTTGTCTCCTCTGGTGCTCTGGGTGGTGAGGATAAGCTAAATCGATCGTAGGACTGATCGTGGGACTCAGGGATAATTGCTCCAAAGGAGTGGCGTTGGAACAATTACTGGAACTGCTACCTTTGTTTGAAAAAATCATACCCATACCCCGAAGTTCAACCCAAGATCGATTTACCTTACCTACAAATACAAATTAGGGCGCAAATGTGAAGATACTGTGATTGGGTAGGCTACCAACTTAGGGGTAATCTGTAAGATCTCAAAGGTGAGTGCTATCGAATCGGGAGCATCCCAATTATGCAAATCTTAACCAGAGGTCGAGGGGGGATATCTCGGGGATACCGAAGATGGGGAAGATTCCGAAGATGGAACTGAGGTGATGTTCCATCATACCAAGTTAATTCATACATCGCACCTTCTTCCCCCTCCTGCTTGGGAATGGTGATATCTTTGAACCCAGGGCAAATGCATCTAAAGTATAGAATCCTTACCATCAAGACAAAGATTTCAAGATTCATACGCAAAACTACGTTATAGTATGAATCTGATATGCAGTAAGCATTTCAAAATAAGATACCTTTACCCTGGGGTCTAAGAAGGCAATGCTCTAACAAAGCTTGGCCATTCGCTACGCGAATGAACACATTCACAGAAGCTTTAGAAGCATAACGGAGCCGCCATGTCTGATCGCGCATGTCAATTGGCTCAAGCAGAATCAGGACGTGTTTGCTGCTTACAAAGCCTCTTTGGGCTATGTTTGGTCTTGATTTTTGTCTAAGTTCCGATAGGAGAAAGAATTTAGGAGAAAATATTCATCAGAACTATGTCTAGTTTAAGAAAAGAAGGATATCTTCATTTGCAGTTGGACGACGGATCAATAAAGCCTAAAAATCCAGATTTTTTGAATTACTGGAATCATTTAGTAACTGATCCCTATATTGAAGGCGATCATAAATTTAGGCAGAGAAGATATTCAAACATAATCTTTCACAGAAATAGTGAGATTGAATATTTGAGATCAACTTATTTTCAGGGAGAGAGATTTAACAGGCTGTTTGGAGGTCAAAGCAGAATTTTTGAAAAGATAGATGACAATTTATTGACTGATCCAATTTTCATTGACTTAATAAATTATGATTTTTGTTTTTTCTTAAAACATGGCCTTATAACTAGTAAGGAATATAATATGGGAATTCACCAAATTAGAACTCTTACTACAGCCCAAAATACTGGGCGAGTAACACCTGAAGGTATCCATAAGGATGGGCATCCTTTTTTCGCAATTCATTTCATAAATAAAAGTCAGATCACAGGAGGAACTACTAAAATATATGACAACAATCTGAAGTTAATAGAAGAAATAAACTTAAGTAATTTTGGAGAGACTATCTTTGTCCTTGATACTCTGGTTTACCATGGAGTAACAGATATAAAACCATTGCCTGGAAGTGATAAAGGGTTTCGAGATGTTTTGATAATAGAATTTTATTAAAGATGGCAATATATACTAATATAAGCTCTTTTGAGTTAGAAAAAATAGCTTCATACTATGGTATTGAAGCGATCAATTCTTTTCCTATTAATGGAGGAAATGCTAATTCAAACTACTGCTTACAGTCTAAAGATGGAAAATACATAGTAACTGTCTTTGAAGAAGCTTCTCTAGAAAAAATATGCACGATGGGGTATCTTCTTCAATATTTAGAAAGATACAAATTCCCCACTTCTCAAGTTCAAACAACTTATTCCGATAAAATAGTAACTCAATGGCATGAAAAACCTGTTCTAGTCAAGAAATGGATTAACGGAACAGTGCCTACTTTATTAAACGAAACTCTCTTAGAACAGGTTGGTCGTGTTATGGCACAACTACATAGAGTTCCTGCTCCTCCTTATTTACCTCAGTCACACGATTATGGACTGGAGCTTTTTTCAACAGTTTTTGGCAAGTCAATTGATCTGTCTTATGAGTCATGGCTCAAGAATCAGTATCAAGATCTCAATTTTTTATTGCCCATTAAGTTACCAATGGGCTTAATTCATGGTGATCTTTTTTATGATAACATTTTATATGAAAAAAATAACTTGAAAGCCTTTATTGACTTTGAGCAATCTTGTTACTATTACCTCTTATTTGACTTGGGAATGGGAATCCTTGGACTATGCCAAAACCAAGAAAAAATTGATATTGTTAAAGCGAAATATTTCATCAAGGGATATGAACAGGTTCGCTCGTTAGAGCCTCTAGAAAAAGAGCTTTTACAGGTATTAATCGGTTATGCGGCAACTGCAACCTCTTTCTGGAGATTTTGGAAGTATAATATTCATTCACCTAATATAGAGTTGAGAAATGAGCATTGGAAGATGGTTAGGATAGCTGAGGATGTAAAAAGATGTAGGCAAGAAGATTTCCTATCAATATTTGATCCGGCTTGATTTCTCCAGAGCTAGGGATGATGCCTGTTCAAGTGTTAAATTAGACCGAATAAAACGGGGGAAATGCTGGAACTCGTCGGATAAAATAAAAGCATGACCGGCATGAGCTCCACTCCTGTCTACCATTAGAACTCTTGCAAAAGTAGCGATCGCTACTTTTCAAGAGATATTATCACCTATCTACATCCCAAATACCCATAGGTAGATCTTTAAGATTGGGTTTATAGCGAGATCTAGGATCTTCATAGCAGCCTAGGAGTTGATTCCAAACAGGGTTATCTGTTTTTTTATGTCTTCTAAAAATATCCCGTGAAGCCAGCCATCTAAAACTATATCCATAAAAAAGAGCTTTCCTTGTAACGCTAGAGATATTTGGGCTTCGAGCATGCCAAACCCTTCGATCGAAAAATACAGCATCTCCTGGGGCAACAAGCATCGGGACTGCTTTTTCAAAATCTGCTTTGGAAAGAGATGATCTTTCCATCTTGTGGCTCCCAGGAATTATCAGAAGATTTCCCCGATTTGGCTTTGATACATCACTGAGCCAGTAAGAAACCTTGACAGAAAACATATGAGTTTTCAATACATTGAGATCCATTTCTATGATGTCACTATCTCGATGCCATTCTAGCTTCTCTATCGGCAATGGTTGTTCACCCGGTAAGTTGACATCTAAATGAGAATGGAATAAGAAAATGTTAGAGCTTAATAGGTTGACAACTTTAGTGATAGTTTTATCCCAATCTAATAGATTAAGAAAGAAATCTTCTTCTTCTACAAAGTCAAACAAGTGAATAGATTGAGATTCTGGCTCTTTCTGTTTGTGCTTTCTCCATAAATCATCGACCTTCTCTAAAGCTAATGTCACTACATCATCAGGTAAGACGCCTTTCAGTATTAAGTATCCATTGTCATCAAAAAAAACTCTTTCTTCTTCTGTTAGCGGGTAACGCTTATTAGTCTTTTCAGTCATTCCTAAAGTCTCAGTTAAATTAATGGACAAAACTACGTGAAAAAATCGTTGTCATTGCTTCTTGAGCTTGACAGTCTAGATTGATACTTGCTTGTGATTTAGAGTTTCGATATCTATCATACAAATAGTCTTGACTCCATTCTTGATGCCGATTGGCTAGCTGTATTATACTATCTGCTATGAATTTAATTTCTTCATCCATCATGACAGGGTGGAGGGAAACTCTAATCCACCCTAATTGTGGGTTGTGCTGCTGGTTATAATTGAACCTATCCTCTTGACTTTCTGGCTTACCTTCTTTTAGAAGACTATACCCGTAGCTTCCGGGTGCTGCACGACTGGCTTTGCACTGTATTGCAAATTTATCGTTGAGCAATCTTGCTCCTATATACGAGTCCAAATTTTCTATATAAAATGAGATAATAGGAAGTCTATATCGATGCTGAGATGCCATAATATGAAGGTTAGGGATTATTTCGAGTTTCTTCCACAGCATATTCAAAAGTATCTGATCTCGTGAGAGTATTTTGTCAACCCCCATCTCTTCTTTCAAGCGAATACACATAGCTGCTCTTATTGTCTGGAGTAATGCCGGAGTTCCGCTGTATTCTAGTCTTTCAATTTCTTTGATAGTTTTGTAATTGTCAAAATGCCTTGGTTGATTTTCTCTAGACTCTCCCCTAAAGAGGAAGTTCACTTGATGATAGAGTTTTCTGTTAAATGCTAAGACACCACAGGAACCAGGTCCTCCCAAGAATTTATGAGATGAGAAAAAAATAGCATCTAAGTGAGTATTCTCTTGAGGAGGGTGCATGTCAATATCAACGTATGGGGCAGAGCAGGAAAAATCAACAAATATGAATCCTCCGGCTTCATGCATGATTTTTGCGATAGAGTTAAATGGTGGACTTATACCAGTAAGATTAGAGCAGGCTGTGACTGACGCCATCTTGAGGGGAAATTCCCTATACTTGTGTAGAAGTTCCTGCAAATGCCCAAGGTCAACTAGCCCAGTACAATCGGGATTAATGACTTCGACTGTTACGTCAGTCTCCATCCAACTATCATGATTGGAATAATGCTCCATATGTGTTACAAATACCACTGGCTTTTTGTTGCTCGGGAGAGATTGCGTGACATTTGTTTTTGGTGTCAATCCCAGCATTGTCTGAAACCTTTTGATTAGCATAGTTGCACCTGATGATGCAGTAATAATAATATCGTCTATACTGGCATTGATATGTTCTGCAATAATTTTTCTGGCTGTATTGTATGCATGTGTCATTGCTGTTCTTGTGTAATTGACTTCGGCTTCAGTATTCGTGATCAGGGGCATTATTTCTTGCTGTATTCTGGCCTCAATAGGCAGGTAATTTCGTCCACTTCCAGCCCAATCTGCATACACTATTTTTTGATAACTGCCATCAGCAGTCGGTATGGTTTTATTGACTCCAGCCATGCCGGTTCTAAACTGTAAAAAGTGTTTTTTCATTCTTTTTTATTAAGAAAATTAATGAGTTAGGTAGTGCCTTGATGCTATCCATATTATAAGCTTTTTTAAAACTCCACTACACAAGGTTGGACTGATTTTTTTAAAAAAATCCTGCGATTCATAATAGCCGGATAGACTTTCTTGAAATTAATAGTTATTTTTTAATAATGATATCCATGGTCAAGCAAAATAGTAATTGTAGTAATGTTGACTGGCTTAGATTTGAATTAATCAATATTGACTGGAGTTTATGAGGGGGTGATATGAGCCCTAAAAAGCTTAGTATATAAGGCTTTGATACCAATTAACTCATGGAAGATACAGTCGGAAATTAACCCTCGATTCATTGTCTTGATGCAAAGCCCGAATGGGGTGGTCTCCTTTGAGCGCGCTGCATCGCTGTGTTTAATTTGTTGTCCAGATATTGTGGCGCAAGTGAAAGCGATCGCTTTCACGAAAATGAGAGTTATTAACCGCTTTGTTGCAGGAATAGGACTTACGCAAAGTCTCTATTTGTAGGGTTTGTTAGCGAAGCGTAACGCACCTTTACCTCTATATCTGGTGTAGCTGCGTAAGTCCTGAGCAATTAATTAAGTAAGGTAAGTTTACTAAGCCGACTAATTTACCAGCAATTAATCCTAATCAAGTTCCTTATGATTTGCTGCAGGTTTGGGAGTTTTAATAAAACCTAACACTTCGATGAGTCAATCGAGCCAATTAAGAATCCCTTGGATTTCCTCGACCAATTCCATAGGTTTAAACGGCTTGGTAATAACTCCAGTTACCCCCAAATCTAGAAACTGCTTTTGCTCGCTGCTCCTAGCTTTAGCGGTTAGCAAAATTGTTGGGATATCCGCCGTTACTGCATTAGCTTGTAACTGTCGAAAGGTAGCCGGTCCATCCAGCTCGGGCATCATGACATCTAGCAGAATAGCATCAGGCTGATCTGCCTCAGCCTTAGCTAATCCCTCTTTACCAGAAGCAGCTGTCAACACTTCCCACCCTGCTGCTGCTTCTAGAGAAAATTGGATGATTTCTCGAACCCCATCATCATCATCAATCACTAAAATGCGCTTAGTTGTCATGGTGATCACCTTCTGCTGCTGCTGCTGTTTGTTGTGGTAAGGTAAAATAAAAACTGCTGCCTTCACCAACAGTACTCTCAACCCAGATTTTTCCTCCGTGCTGCTCCACTATATTACGGCAAATCGCTAACCCCAAACCCGTCCCTCCTTTTTTACGGGCATCGGAGGCATCAACCTGTTGAAAACGCCCGAATATGCTTTCAAGTTTGTCAGCAGGAATTCCCCTACCTTGGTCTTTAACAGTAAATAAGATAGTGGCACTGTTTGGGTCAAGGGGTGAGGTGGTTTCTAGTTCCTCTGGGTGTTGCAGTTCCACTGTTAACCATAGACTAGAACCTCTGTCTGAAAATTTAATCCCATTGCTAAGTAAATTGGTTATGACTTGAATAATGCGATCGCTATCAGCCTCGAATTCAATCTCAGATTCAATGGCTTGGGGCGAGACTTCCAATTTAATCCCAGCTCGATTAGCCATCACCTGCACCTGATCAACAGCTTTAACCATCAACTCAGCTGCATTCACTGGCTGCTTCGACAAACGGATCTTACCAGATTCCAGACGTTCGAGTTCCAAAATATCGTTAACTAGTCGCACTAAACGCTCAGCACTGTCAGCGGCAATGCCAATCACACGCTGTCCTCGTTCAGACTGAGGTTGAATTAGACCAGTTGATAACAGGTTCAAGGCACCATGAATCGAGGTTAAGGGGGTACGGAGTTCGTGGCTGACCACGGAGGTGAATTCATCTTTCATCCGTTCAATAGCGTAGCGCTCGGTAATATCTTCCCCAATACTCATGGTGCCAATTGCCTCTCCTTGGACATTTTGGAGTAGGGTATTATTCCAAGCAATAATTTTTTCTTGCTTTGACTTAGTTAGAATCGAGTGCTGATAGTGGGATTGAAAGTCTGGATCTAGGATGTCCTGGAAGTATTGCTGTACTGACTGTTGCTGGGAATTGGGTAGGAAGTTTTCAAACCAGTCCTTGCCTAAAACTTCTGCTGCTGTGTACTTAGTCAATTCTAGGAAGAAGGGATTGACATACTCCACCTTACCCTGTCGGTCTAGTCCCACCACCACCAGTCGCACATTTTCGAGAAGGCTGCGCCACCGTCGCTCTGATTCCTGTAAACTAGCAATTAACTGGGTACGTTCTTCTTCAAATCGTTTGCGTGAACTAATATCTCGCTGCAACACTAAGATATAACTAATGTTTCCTTGGGTATCATGAACCACTGAGCAGGAGGAGTCTGTGGTAAGAACAGTGCCATTTTTGCAGACAAACTCAATTTCTTGACGATGGGTTCCCTGCTCCAGTAAAACTGGAAACTCTTGCTGGCAAATGTTTTGGTATCTGGGGGTAAAGAACTCTTCTAACCGATTACCGATCAATTCTGATTCAGAATAACCGGACTGCTGGATAACAGCGGGGTTGACTTGCTCAATCATGCCCTGAGTATCTAAGATATGGATAAAATCTGGGGCAGATTCAAACAACGAGCGGAATCGTTGTTCACTTTCGAGTAAAGCAGCTGTGCGCTGTTGAACCCTAATTTCTAATTCTCGATTGAGTTGTTGCAGTTCAGCTTCTTGCTGTTTACGCTTGGTGATATCCGTAGTGATGCCGTGAAGATGTACAGAGGTGCCATTATCACGGATAACCACATGAGCGCGATCGTTCAGCCAGCGAATTTCTCCATTACTGAGCTGAATTCTATATTCTAAATCCCACGATTCACGACGGTTTTCTTGAACAGCTCGCCATGCCTTCTCAACACGATCACGGTCTACTGGGACAATAAACTGTCGCCAGAGGTTGTCTTGATCGCTGAATAGCTCGAAAGTTGGGCGACCGTAAACTTGCTCGAACGCTATATTAACATAGCGCAGTATCCCAGAAGGGAGTGATACTGACCAGACCACGTCTTGAAGAGAACTCATAATTGCTTCGAGCCGCTCTTGGTTGGACTTCAGCGCCTTTTCATTTTCTTGCAATGCTTCTTCTGTCTGCTTGCGATCGCTAATATCGGTAATTGATCCAACCACTCGCACTGCATCACCTGCTTCATCCCACAGTGCTTGTGCCTGGTCAAGAATCCATTTGTAGCTGCCGTCGTTGCACTGTAAGCGATACTCTTGAATATAATAGGAGGTTTTTTGTGCTAAGTGATCCTCCATAGCTTTGATCACCTGGTCTACATCATCGGGATGGATGTGTGTCCACCATTGATGGTTATAGTTTCCGATGTCGTAGTTTTCATCATACCCCAGCATTTGCTTACATCGGCTGGAGAAAAAGGTTTCATTGGTTTTAGGGTTCCAGTCCCAAATTCCCTGATTAGCTCCGTGTAGTGCTAATTGCCAGCGTTGCTCACGTTTCCGTAAGGATTGCTCTGTCAAAATACGCTCTTCAATTTGAGATTTTAGCTCCTGGTTGAGCTGCTCAAGTCCAGCCAGACTAGGTGAATTTTGGATTCGAGGTAGAATAAAGTAGAATTTTATGGCAGTGTAGACAGAAACTATAGCTGTAATTGCTTTAATAGAGCCTGATAGCCAGTAAGCTGGATCCCAAACGGTCCATACTTCCATCAGGTGAGTGGTGCCACCGCAAATAATAAACGCCCCAAACAAAATCAAGAGTCCCTTGAAAGGCAGATTCTGCCGCTGCCTGATCAAGTACACTAGCAGTATAGGAATCACATAGTAGACTAGGGTAATGAGAGTATCACTGATCAGGTGTAGCCAGATTACTTTAGGCTGCCCAAGGTAGCAGTTACTTTGGGAAATAAAGGTTTCGGCCAATAAGATATAGTCAAAGAAATTGATCATAATTAGGTTGACAATTGACATGATTGCTGACAGTCAACCGTTAACCATCAACTGTGAATAAAATGTGATCAACTCTACTATGTCCGATCTGCCAATTCTACGTCCACTAACTGACCAGGGTTATTTATTTATCTGACAACATTTGATTTTTCTGTGCTATCATCTTAAGTCTTAGTTGACTGCGCTCAATGCGATTCAACACGCGAGCCAATAGCTCCGGGTCTCTTATTGGCTTTTGTACGTAATCATCTGCCCCTGCCATAAACACTTGCTGCAAAGTTTCAGCATCTTGAACAGCAGAGAGAAACAACACGGGTAACTCACCCCAGCGAGGGTCATTGCGTACCACCTGGCACAGGTCAATACCACTAAACTGCGGCATTTCCACATCCAAAATCAGTAAGTCGGGAGTACACTGCTCTATGGTCTCCCAGAACTGTTGTGGATCGTTTAGCAAAGTCAATTGGAATCCCCAAGGTTCTAGCACAGTGCGTAGCTGATCCAGGATTTGAGGGTCATCGTCAACAATCAATAGCTTTGCCTGTGGTGGACCGGATTGTTGCAACGCTTTAGCGATCGCATCCATCACCTTTTGGGGTGCTACAGGCTTCTGAAGAAAACCCCTTCCCCCCAAACGAGCCACTCTGACTCGTTCAGCAAAACTTTCTTGAGCCGTAAATACTACAACAGGTACAGGGGGCTGAGTTGTTTTCAGTTCTTCTAACAGCTCGAAACCATTTCCCAATGATTCAGGAAAACACAAGTCTAGCAGAACCACATCTGGGCGGTTACCAGCAATTGCCTTTCTCCCTTGAGATATATCACCTGCCACCTCAACCTGCATTTTCCAGGCTGCTAGCTCTGAAGCTAACCCTTGCGCTAGTGTTAAATCATCATCCACAATCAGTAGTCGTGGGGAGTTGGAAATAGGGAATGGGGAGTGGAAAGTGGAGAGTGGTTTACTTTGACTAGGTTTTGGAAGGTTAGGCTCTGTCTCTAGTTGTTCTCCTAGTTCTACCACTAGTTGAGACATATGTGCTATGGTCTCTTTGCTAACTTTTTTCGCAGATTTCAATATCTGCTCAATCTCACGGGATTTGAGAGAAGCTTGATCAAAACCAAAGCTACCGAGGGAACCAGCTAGGGTGTGTGCCTCCCGTAAAGCCTCCTGTTCCAATTTTCCGCAGTCGTCACCATCTCGCCAAGCCGTCACCAACTGCTCCAATACATTGATCCGCTTGATATAGTTTGACTTCTGCTGTTCCCAAATAGCACTTAATCCTGATTGCTTTGGTTCTTGGGATTGAGCCTTAGGGAATGGGGAAACGGAACTATCACTCTTGCTCTTTGATTGTTTGAGGTTAGATGGTGTCTTTTTAGCTACTTTTTTGCCTTTGTTTTTCTCAGTCTTTGTTTGAGCTGAACCTTCCTCAGGGGGTTGTCTGAGCCGATACCCCAAGCCGTAGACAGTTTCAATTAAATCATTTTTGGCTCCAGCTTGCTTGAGTTTCCGCCTTAAACTTTTGATATGAGCTCTAACGGCATTTTCTGTAGGGGGTTCTTCAAAAGACCACAGATTATCTAGCAGGAAACTTTGGCTAAAGATGCGGTGGGGGTTCCGTAAAAACAGCTCTACTAGACCATACTCCTTAGGTGTCAGATGCAAGAGTTCCTGATCGTAGCTGACCTGGCAGTTACTGGGGTCAAGGTGGAGCAATCCCCACTCCAGCACCGGCAGTAGGGGGGTGCTGCTGCGGCGCAGCACTGCTCGAATTCTGGCTAATAATTCAGGTATGTCTAAGGGCTTGACTAAATAATCATCTGCTCCTGCGTCTAAAGCTTCGACTTTGTTAGTGCTGGTGTCTTGGGCAGTCAGGAGGATAATTGGAGTGCGATCGCGTGCGTTTCGCAGCTGCTTGCACAAGTCAATCCCAGTGAGCTTGGGAAGCATCCAATCTAGCAAAATCAAGTCATACTTAAGTATCTCTGCTAGTGCTATCCCCTCATCCCCATCTGTAGCTAGATCAACCTGATAATGTTGACTAGCTAGCGCTGCCGTTACTACTTTGGCAATACCTTCATCGTCTTCTACTAGCAGGATTCTCACAGGGACCTAACAGCTCCAGCACTAAGGGGATGAGTTAGTTTCTAAATTAGATATATAGGGATTAAATAAATAGTGACGACTTCGCCCAAATTCACCAAAATTTAGACGAAGTTTGATGGTTTTGACTTTGTTTAGCCCATGGCTGCCAAGATATCTTGAGCGTGGGTAGCGGTTTTTACCGTCTCATCAACGTGAGTAATTTTGCCCTCGCCGTTGATAATGTAGGTTACACGCTTGGAGTAACCGCCACCATCTACATCATAAGCCTTGGTAATTGCGCCATCCGTATCCGCTAGCAGGGTGAAAGGCAGACCATACTTTTCCTTAAATTGTTTGTGGGATGCCTCATCATCCATACTGACCCCAAGTACCACCATGTCTTTACCTTGATACTCAGTGTAGTTATCCCGAAAGCTTTGGGCTTCCTTGGTGCACCCTGGAGTATCGTCTTTGGGGTAAAAATAAAGCACTACAGTTTTTCCCGCAAAGTCCGACAGTGAAACGGTATTGCCTTCGTCGTCTTTGACAGTAAATGCTGGTGCATCCATGCCAACTTGAAGAGCCATAACTTTGGTTTCCTATAAAAATATACTGAACTTATGTATAAAGTTTACAGTAATACGACTTACGTAGTAACTTGACTTTTAGGGTGCCTTTTCTGTAAGCACCATTATACATAAGCACGCTTGTTGCCCAGTTTGCCCTAGGTCTTGAGTAAATTCAAAAATTTCTAGAGTAAATTACAATAGGTTGGCCTCTAAAGTCAAAAAAACCTTAATATAGAGATAATCGGCGGTCAGTATAGTTCTGAGATTTAGTAACTGTGGCAAGAACTTCAATTCAGTCTCAAGGTAGCCAGCCTATTCAATATCCTGACCGAACTACTAAGCGTGCAGAGCAAGCAATGCGCTGTTTGCCATTCCGGATGCCTCTATTGGCAGCGATGCGTTCTAGCAGTGTTCCACTCTTATCTATAGTAGGTCTTGAAGGTGTCGAGAAAAACTACACAACGCGCCCTAGGTCGGAATTGGCAGTAGAAAACGATTTAATGTGGTTGATTCAAGTGGGTGTATTACGTCGAGAAGTAGACGGTCAGGGAATTACGGATAGTTTTCGATTGACACCTTTGGGTCGTCAGTTGTTAGAAAAGTGGGAACGGCTTGGAGAAACCTTACCTCCACCCTCATTATCAGATCGACTCGATCATACCTTGAATCGCTGGCTAAGATTGTCGGTTTAAATCAAGTTGGTGACAGGGTGATATCTAAATTTATTGATCATCTAGGCTAGTTCTGACGCCCTAACCCTGAATTATGAAAGCGATTATGGTGGTGGGTACTACATCCCACGCAGGAAAATCCTTGATAACCACAGCTCTATGTCGCCTTCTATCGCGACAAGGCTGGCGTGTCTGTCCCTTTAAGGGTCAGAACATGGCTCTAAATGCCTATGTTACACCCAATGGTGGAGAAATTGGACATGCCCAAGCAGTACAAGCTTGGGCTGCAGGTGTCATTCCCTGTGTGGAAATGAACCCAATTTTACTCAAACCCCAGGGTGACATGACCTCCCAGGTGATTCTTATGGGTAAAGCCGTAGGGAAGGTTAGTGCTGCGGAGTACTACGAAAAGTACTTTGATAAGGGTTGGCAGGTGATTGAAGAATCACTGCGACGTTTAACCAATGAGTTTGATTTAGTCGTGTGTGAGGGAGCTGGTAGCCCAGTAGAAATTAATATCAAGCATCGCGACTTGACCAATATGCGAGTGGCGCGGTACCTCAAAGCTCCCACCTTGCTGGTGGTAGATATTGACCGTGGAGGGTCTTTTGCTCAGGTAATCGGTACTCTCGAACTGCTCGAACCAGAGGAGAGAGCTTTGATTAAAGGTGTCGTGATTAATAAGTTTAGGGGTCAGCGATCGCTGCTCGAACCAGGGATAAAATGGTTAGAAGAACGCACTGGTATTCCTGTAGTTGGAGTTATTCCCTGGATTGATATACTGTTCCCTGCTGAAGACTCCCTTGACTTACTAGATCGCAACACCAGGAACAAGTCCAATAAGGAAGTCACTATCGTAGTCATTCGTTTACCTCGAATTTCTAACTTTACTGATTTTGACCCCCTGGAAGCTGAACCCAGCGTCTTTTTGAAATATCTGTCACCAAATGAAACCTTGGGATATCCAGATGCAGTTATTCTCCCAGGGACAAAAACTACCATTGCGGACATGATGGTACTCCAAAAAAGTGGCATGGCTGAGCAAATTCAAAACTATGCTGCCTCAGGTGGGACAATTTTGGGAATTTGTGGGGGATTTCAAATGCTAGGCAAAAGCCTAGTTGATCCTGATGGCTTAGAAGGTAAACAGGGACGTCATCCAGGATTAGGCTTGTTGCCCTTAAAAACCTTGATTACCACTGGTAAAGTTGCCCGTCAACGGATGGTGACATCAAATTATCCTCAAGTTGGCTTACCGATTACCGGTTACGAAATTCATCAGGGGCGTTCGCGACTGCTTGAGGCGGAGATGGGAGACAATAAATCTGCTTATCGAGCTTTATTCGATGACCATGGTTTGGGCATTGTTGACGTGAATCAATCAATTTGGGGCAGCTATCTCCATGGAATGTTTGACAATAGTCCTTGGCGACGTGCCTGGTTGAATCAACTGCGCTCCAGACGAGGGCTACCTTCTCTCCCTACTGGGGTTGTCAACTATCGGGAACAACGAGAAGCGCTTTTGAATTCACTGGCTGATACTATCGAATCTCATCTTGATTTAACCCCGATTTTAAGGTCTTAGACCGTTAACTATCAGATTAGTTTTGTCAAAAGGAAAAAGTAAACTTGAGAATGGAAAATGGAAAATGGAAAATCGTTAAGGGAAATTATAAATTAAAAATTAACTAAACAATTAACAATAAAAAACTAACAAATGAAATGACTAATCAAACATGAGTGTAAGCGTTCGCTTTCTACCAGATGATGTGACAATTGAGGCCGAAGTTGGAGAACCCATCCTTCTAGTGGCTGAAAGGGCTGGTGTGTTCATTGCCACAGGTTGCCTGATGGGTTCTTGTCATGCCTGTGAGGTAGATATAGAAAATGGACCGACTGTTTGTTCTTGTATCACTGCTGTACCTGCAGGTTATGAACAGCTGACGATTAATCTATACTCTGACACCAATTGGTAGTCTATTATTGTAAGCATTCAGCGGTCAGCAGTCAGCGGTCAGCTTTGTGACACAGGCTCCAAACCTGGGGCTTTAGTAACATTAAACGAATGTTTAACTGTTTTCTTCAAAAGCTGTTCGGTGTAGCGTTCGCGTAGCCCATTAGCTGATAGCTGAATGCTTAGGTATATTACTACCATGGCAATCGGCTTTCGTCAAGGTCACTAGTTGATTTAACTGTCCACTAACCTTGGCCTTTCGGCCACGCTACGCGAACAACCTACCCTACACCGAATCGCCTTGGCCGAACAACCTTCAACCTTCAACCTTCAACCTTCAAACTTCAACCTTCAAGCAATTTGCCATTGGCTATTTTCTCTGGTAGCTGCTCAATAATGCCACCTCCGAGCACCAGCTCCCCGTCATACAGAACAGCAGCCTGTCCTGGGGTGATGCTGAATTGTGGTTCATCGAACACTAATCTGATCCGATTTCCTTCTAGAGGAATCACATTCACAGGTACAGCAGGTGAGCGATAGCGAACTTGCACAGAAGCTCGAATCGGAACATTAGGTTCCTGAATCGATACCCAATTGACCCGATGAACCGTACATTCAGCTTGGGTGGCTTGGTGACGTTCACCCACAATTACCCGATTCCTGACTGCATCCAGGGCAATCACATACAAGGGATTGGGAGCAGCTATACCTAGCCCTTTCCGTTGTCCAATGGTGTAGTGGTGAATTCCCTGATGTTGCCCTACCACATTTCCATCCAAGTCCACGATGTCACCTGTGGTTTGGGAAATATACTTGTCCAGGAACTTCTGCATGGAACCGTGGGATTCGATTAAACACAAGTCCTGACTTTCTGGTTTATCAGCAGTCTTGAGATTATACTCAGCAGCCAGGCGTCGCGTTTCCGTTTTCTTAAGTTCTCCCAAAGGAAATAGGGAAGCCGCCAACAGGTCTTGAGTCAAGTCATACAGGAAGTATGACTGGTCTTTTGTCAAGTCTATTGCTCGCCGCAATTGATAGCGATCGCATTCAGCATCATAAGTAATCCGGGCGTAATGACCTGTGGCTATTTTGTCAATCCCCAATGTCTCATGGGCATAGGTCAGCATCGGACCAAACTTCACTGCCTTGTTGCACTGAGAACAGGGGAGTGGAGTAATCCCAGATTGGTAACCCGACACTAAGTAATCCACAATGTTTTCCTGAAAAACATCGCGACTGTCCACAATATGGTGGGGAATTCCTAATTGTTCACAAATAAACGCTGCATCAACCATTCCCTCAGAGCAGCATTGACCCTTCCCTTTCATTAACCAAAGGGTCAATCCTACAACTTCGTATCCTTTGTGATAGAGGGTGGCGGCAGCTACGGAACTGTCTACTCCGCCAGACAAGCCAACGACAACTTTATTCATCAACTCAACAGATTTCTGCCTTAGGGAGGTATTGCATTGTATAGTATTATTGTAATCCTGCTCACCCTTAAGTTCGTCTACCCTAAGTTGAGTGGGCAAAGTGGGATTTCACTCCTATCCTGGAATCATAGAGTATTACGATAACTCTGGGAGTATCAGTGTTCATGGCTGGTTTTGGAAATTTGGTTCAAAAAGCGTTTTATCTAGGCGTCGGTATAGCTGCTGCAGCAGGGGAAAAAGCTGGGGGAACCTTGTCAGAAGTGCGAGGTCAAGCTCAGAAACTGGTAGATGAACTGGTAGAAAAAGGGGAGATGACTACCGAGGAAGCCCGTAAACTGGTTGAAGATTTAGTGCAACAGGGGCAACAGCAATCCTCTCAAGCTAACCCTAATGATCCTAAACCTGAGCCGCGCCGGATTGAGATTATTACTGATGAGGAAGAAGAATCAGCACCACCCGAAGAGCAGGATGTTGACAAACTACGCCAGCAGGTGCAAGCTATGCAAGAAGAATTGCGTCGGCTAAAGCGCTAACTTATAGCACTTATCTAGCACTTATAATTAATTTGTGGACAACAACACCGGAGGATAAGGGGAAGATATGGGAGATAATCCAGAAAATACCTCAAAATACCTCCTTATCCTCCTTCAGATACCCATCACCCCATTACCCCATTACCCGATCAGCCAACCCTACCTGCTCTCCTATAATTCTTAAAGAGCATGCCATTCGGCTTAGGGTTACTCGAAAATACCCCTTTCCCCTTGTGTTCAGTCAAGAGGTCGGAGAGAATTGTAGCACATGATGGTTGTTGAGTAAATGTTTACTATGGAAGATGATTGGTCTAAAAGTATTTTTGAAACCCTGGAATCAGTGGCTAATATGGTCGATGAGTTCTTCGAGGGTGTCAGTGAGGTGGTTGAGGAGTTTGCCAATGAAGTTGAGGAGTTTGCCAATCAGGTAGACAATGCCATTGGTGCGGAAATTGACCAGTGTTTGCAAGAGATTGTTGAACCGTTCGTTGAGATTTATTTTGACTTTGAGGTTATGGTCAGTGAAACAGACGAGGATTTTCCTGATTCCGTGACACCATCCTCACAGAAACATCCCGCTTGCATAGGTTGCCGTCATTATCACGGTCAAGCCTACGGTGGAAATTTATTAGTCTGCGCTATGCATCCCTATGGTTGGGACACAGAAGATTGTCCTGACTGGGAATCCCATCCTAGAAATTCCTCAAATCGTTTCTAATCCTAGCAAAACCAATGAGTAATTCCTTTACCCAGGAACAAGCATCACCAGAAGTAGACACACCCCAGATTAAATACGGTGAACAGGAGATTGCCCAGGCAAAACTTATTACCTTTCCCAATCCCCGTATCGGTCGTCCCTATAACATTAACATCACCTTACCGGAATTTACTTGCAAGTGCCCCTTTTCTGGTTATCCGGACTTTGCCACGATTTACATCACCTACGTTCCCAATGAACTGGTGGTAGAACTAAAGGCCCTTAAGTTGTATATCAATACCTACCGAGATCGCTACATCTCCCACGAAGAGAGTATCAACCAAATTTTAGATGACTTCGTAGCCGCCTGTAACCCCGAAGAAGTCACCATCAAGGGGGATTTTAACCCACGGGGTAATGTTCACACCGTTGTAGAAGTGCGACACCAAAAGTAATTGGTACAAACGTAATCGGTAATCTTGAGGAGGCAGTTAGCTTGGTCAGTGACCTGACGAGAATGGCTCAATGATCAATTTTGTGCCTTCCTCCCTTCCTGTCCTTTGGATCTTGGGGGTTTTCCTCCAAACCATTCCCATATAAACCGAAACGATATCACTTGGGATCAATTCAGATTGACCCTAGCTGGTGGCAACATAGAACTCTTGAGTTTTTGTTTCAACACTAACCAAAGGAAGACCGGAGCATCAAACAGGTATCGCCGCCACAACCGTCGCGGTTCAGATAATAGCCTGTGTAACCATTCCAATCCGACTTCACTCATCCATACAGGGGACCTTGGTTTGGTTCCTGCTTCAAAATCCAGGGTGGCACCTACTGCCATGAATATTTTGATGTTTGGTAATTGATCTTTGTACTTATGTATCCACTTTTCTTGTTTAGGTGCACCAACTCCCACCGCTAGTACTGTAGCTCCAGAGTTCTTAACCATTTCTATGATTTCTTGGCATTCAGCTTGATTCTTCTCAAATCCGAATGATGGGGAGTGCGCAGCGATAACAATTTCTCTGCCAACTCTAGCATTGACATTTTCTTGAGCTTGTTTAGCGACTCCTTCTCGTCCACCTAAGAGAAATATTTTAATAGTCTCATTGTTTCTGTGATAATCATAAAAAGCTGGAAAAAGGTCAGATCCAGAAATTTTCTCCTGTATGGGTGACCCCAAGAACCTCGACGCATAATACACAACTTTACTATCACATAATCTATAATCGGCAATTCGATATGCCTTCATGAATTCAGGGTCTTTTTGTAGCTTGACTAAGTGATCGACATTGGGAGTGAAAATCACCCCGGTATCGAGCCGCTTTAACAGCTCTGACTTGGATATATTATCAATCTCTAAGTTTAGTATTTTCACTATTTCTCTCATGTTTAACCTTTTTACTTTACGATGTCTCTCCTACCTAAGGAATAAGCACTAAAAACAGCCGCCAAGCTTTTCCCAACAATCTTCAGACTTGGAGCCGAACTCAGTCAATTTGCCATTTCCCGATCGGCTACCCAAGTTAGCTTGATACTGTTTCGAGCAAGAAGATTTTATTTGGAAAAGAATAAAATTACATTATCACAGTTTTAGTAATTTTACTATATTAGCTCTGAAAAATTATTGGTAAATACCCTTAGGTGCCCTTGAACCGTAATTAAATTCGCTCAAGGTGCGCGCCTCCTAGGGCGAGTAAATCGCCCTTGGGTCGCACCTTCGGGTCCCACCTGTTTTCTAGATAGCTGAACCTATAAATATTCCCTAATTAAACAACAGTAATCCCTTGAGGTAGATTACACCAGGGTTTGATAACAATGATCTCAGTAATTTGACATAAATCTATTTTGGTATTAGCATTAAACTCTAGTTCACTGTGTTAAGAAGCGATGAATTATCCCTCAGGACAGTGTTAGGTAATTCACGAAATATTCAATCTCATTGTCACAGCGTGAACTAGAACGTATCGAGGGGAGAATTGGTGACTAATCATAACGTTATAGATTAGAGTCAACTCTGATTGAATCAATCAGGCTGTCTGGGAATGAATTAAGTTTTCCCTCCTCCTAGTAACTCCCAATCTGCTTAGATGCTTATAGCTTAAAAACCTCAAGTCAATTCCTCTCTATAATACTTAGGAAGAATAGCTTTATTTAGGCTTTATTTAGGCTTTATTTATTTGTTATGTATTAGGGATTTACTTTAATTAAAATTACTGGTTTTTATGGTTGCACCAGTCCTCCGTTATGGTTCATTGATGGTTAGTTAATGGTTAATTATACCATTAATATCATAGCCTATGGGCGAGTCCAGCCTAGTATTTTCTCTGAACTTAATAAAATCTTTAAATATTCTTCATCGACTCTACATAAATGAGCTAACAAGGGTAATTTTTCCAGATCACGAGTCGTTGTTTTGATCAGGTAGTATTGATCAGGTCTATGCCTTATTTTAAGAAGATTTTTTACCAGGGAGTAGCTCACCAGTCGAGTCGGAGAACTAGTCGAGCTAACAAATGCCTCAAATCTTTGCTACTTATAGAATGAGACTACATAGTGTGATCGATAGCAGTAGTCTTTACAGAAACTTTATAAAAGCCTACTCTAAGATTCATCGATCCTTCAACCTTCATCTGTGTGAAGCCGACTATCGTTATTTGTAAGGTTAGATGCTGAGCTAAACTAGGCACACTACTTAACCTACCAGAAAATTACCCGCACATCTACCGACCACAACAATGAGAAACCCTGTAATTGCCATTGGCTTGGATGCTGCCGACCCTGCCTTGATAGAGCAATGGATATCTCAAGGACATCTGAAAAACCTGCGTCGCTTACGAGAACAGGGATCTTACGGACGTTTAAAGACATATGAATACTACCGGGCTGAGACTCCCTGGACAACATTCCTTACTGGTTGTTCTCCTGAGCAAACAGGGTACTGGGCACCTCTGAAAATTAAGGAAGGCACTTACGAAGTAGAAGACATTCAAGCCTACGACTTTGCTGAGTATCAACCCTTCTATGGCTTGGGAGATGACTATCGGGTGGCAGTCTTTGATATGCCTCAAGCTCCCCTGTCCAATCAGGTCAATGGGTTGCAAGTCCTTGCTTGGGGAGCTCACTCTCCTCAGACTCCCAGTCATTCCATACCCAAATCCTTGCTACAGGATGTGATTGATAAGCATGGTGAGCATCCTGTCTTACGCAAAGACCATGCCAGTATTATGGATGTGGCAGCACTCAAGGGTCTTCAAGCACAACTGGAGATTGGTATCGCCCGCCGGGGTGCCATTTGTCAAGACTTGTTGCAGCAGATGCCGTGGGATTTCTTCTTAACAATCTTTGGTGAAACCCATACTGCAGGGCATTACTTCTGGCACCTGAGTCAGCCGGATCATCCTCTCTACCCATCTGTAGGTGCTAAATGCCCTGGAGATCCCGTGTTAGAAATTTTTGAAGCTATTGACGAAGCCATTGGTGGCATTTTGAGCAAAGCCCCGGATAATGCCCAGGTCGTAGTATTTGCTGCCCATGGTATGGGGTCTAACGTCATGGATCTACCTAGTATGTTGTTCCTGCCAGAATTTCTCTATCGCTGGAGTTTCCCAGGTAAATATGGCATTGCTCGTGGCAAGTATGGTCAACCCCCAGAACCGCTAATCAATGATGCCAGGGCGAAAAAGGGTTGGATGGGGAAAGTATGGAGCCTCAAGCATGAATCGAATCCACTCAAAGGTTTTTTGAGACGTCAACTCCCTACCAAACTTTTCAATCCCATCGCACCCTTGTTTGGTTCCACTCCTGCACCGGATCTCATTTCTCCGTTCAAGATGCAGGCAGAATCTGATCCATTCTTCTTCCAGAGTCCATCCTGGTACCAACCCTGCTGGCCTCAGATGAAAGCATTCGCGCTGCCTAGTTATTCGGAAGGATATATCAGGATTAATCTCCAGGGAAGGGAACCTCAGGGTATTGTCGCCCCTGATCAGTACGATGCTGTATGTGAGGAATTGACTCAAAAACTCTACCAGCTTAAAGATGCTCGCACTGGGGAACCAATGGTGAAGGAAATTATCCGCACCCGCCAATCAGCAACTGAAACTGGTCCCAAATTACCTGATGGTGACTTAGTCGTTATCTGGCAAGAAAAATATGCCACTGACGTAGTAGATAGTCCCGATATTGGACGGATTGGTCCAGTTCCCTTTAATCGTACTGGTTCTCACCGCTCTGATGGCTTTTTGGTGATTCAAGGACAAGATATTGAGCCAGGTTCTAGTTTACCAGCTGGTCATTCTCTAGATTTAGCCCCCACTATTCTGAATTTGATGGGAGCGCCGATTCCTGACTATTTTCAGGGTAAGCCCCTCTCGGCAATTAAAGAAACTGTTGTGGTTGGTTAACTTAAACTTAACTATAGCGTTTTTATTTGAGATGTAAACCTAGAAGGTCTTTTGTTATTTTCCAATAAAACTCCGGAGATATTGCCCCTATTGCATGCATGCCTCTTGCCTCTTGCCTTTTTCGGCAATACGTGTGTTTACAACCTAGATCCAAACGCTATAGTTACTTACATAGTTTAATTAGTGGCAAAGGGAATTGAGTGTTTTTTGTTGAATGTTTTTTGTTGAGTGTTGATCGTCAGTCAACACTCAAACACTCACCGAAACCCCCCTATACTAAGTGTTATCACGTGTTATCACTAAGTAATAGCACTAAGTAATAGTTGTGAACCCAGAGATTCTTCAATGTCCATTCTCAAGTTTTGGATAGCAGGGTTAATTACTACCGTAGCAGCAATAGGTGTATCCGTTCCCAGTTGGGCTCTACCACTGTCTCCTGGCGATCGCCTTAGACTCTTTGTGGCTGGTGAAGAAGAAATCCCGGAAGCTGAACGCTTCAGTGCCACCTATGAAGTTAATCTGGATGGTTACATAAAATTCCCCTACCTAGACCCGATACTGGCAGCGGGTCGAGAAGTATCAGAAATAGAGCAAGACCTAGTCAAGGCTTTGCTGGAAGGGGGCTTTTTTCAGGCTGATTTCCTCAAAGTCAGCATTCAACTCTTTGAGTGGGCTCCAATTCAGGTAACTGTGGGAGGAGCGGTTTTTGAACCTGGTCGGGTTTTGATTAATGATACGGATTCTAAAGGTCGAGACTTACCAGCATCGATTGCTACTGTCTCAGGAGACTATCCTCCAGAACGCTACCTAACCTTTGCCATTTTAACGGCTGGCGGCATCAAACCAAATGCCAACATTGAACAGGTGCGCTTGGTTCGGGGTGAACAGGAACAGGTAATTGATTTATCTGGTGTGTTCACCGGATCACCAGTGGAGGATATTCCCTTGATTGCTGGAGACCAAATCATTGTTCCTACTCGGGAGTTGCCTCAATATTATCTAGCCAGACCTTCCCAGCTTACTCCCTCAACTATTCCTGTGTTTCTCTCCAATCTCAGTAATCCCAATAATGGACGTGACCTTAGAATCCAGGAAGTTGAATATGGCTCCCGTCTATCTCAAGCTGTAATTGCTGCTAGTTGTGTTGGAGGTACAGAAACCACAAATGCGGATCGCCGTGCTCTGTTACTGCAAACTGACCGTACTACTGGGGAAACTCTGGCAATAGAACGTTCTGTAGAGGACTTGGTGAAGAAGCCTAATGATGACCAAGTTAATCCAGTGCTGATGCCAAGAGATAGTGTCGCTTGCTATGATTCAACGGTGACTAATGTCAAAAGTGTTTTTGACTTTATTGGGGATATCTTCAATCCCATTCGGATTATTAAAGACATATTTATACCCTAATTCATATTGAGGATAGCTCAAATGTTATAATTAATGTATCTATCACAAGTTATAAGCTCACGAGATCTGACTCTTCATCAGGGGTGTATTGGCTACGGGTTTAAGCCATTGCTTGATAGTGGGGTAAAACTCTCTGCCAAGTCTTTCATAATATAAAATATCAAAAATCATAACTTAAGACTACAACTTAAGACTACAACTTAAGACTACAACTTAAAACTAAAAATGTGGATTTGCCAGGTGAGATGCTCCAATGACTACTAATTATAAGACCATAGCCCCATATCCCTATGAAAAATCAAATCTCATGCCTCTACGTTGGCTATTTTACTTGTGTTTAGGGATATCTGTTAATGCCGGAATTTGGGGCTTAACATTTTTTTATTTGAAATCAGCTAAGCCAATTTATACCAGTACATGGGCAGTATCACTTCCTGTCTCAGGCTCATCCACCAGAATTAATATCCCAGAATTAGGGGGAGCGAGTTCAGATGTTAGGTCACCATTTGGCGATCGCTCCCATGACCCGAGGGAAAAGATGAAATTCATTGCGGAAAGTAAGCCGGTGCTTAAGGATGCTGCCAGTATACTGAACATGTCCTCTCAAGAGCTGGGCAAGCCTAGGGTCAAAATTGTTGACAATTCAACTATGATGGCCTTTGAAATCACAGGAGACTCTGCTGAGGAAGCCCAACAGAAAGGTTTTGCTATGCACCAGGCTTTCCAGGAGAGACTTGAACAACTTAGGCAAGAAGAAGTAGGAGACAATCAGCTACCAATTCAAGCTGATTTGGAGGCAGCTAAGAAAAATTTAGCAGATATTCAAAGACGTCTGTCTGAACACAAAGCTAGAACTGGATTGAACTCGAAAGAACAAGTTAACCAGCTATCATCCACTATAGAAAGTTTACGACAACAACAAATCGATTTGTTAGCCCAAGGGCGAGAAGCAAAAGCCAATCTTAGCAACCTCTCAGCTAATCTCAAGTTGTCGTCTGGACAAGCTGCTGATGCTTTTGTACTTAAGGCTGACCAGATATTTCAGCAAACCCTAAGGGAATACAGTCAGGCTACGGCAGCCCTGACGGTTTTGAGTTCCAAATACGGTTCCAAGCATCCATCTGTAGTGGACGAGAAGAGCAAGCAAGAGAGTGCTAAAGCAGCTTTGCTAGAGCGTAGTCAATCTCTGTTAGGTCGCCCCATGTCTTTAGCAATTATTGACCAGCTCAGTGTTAACTCTGGGCCTGAAACTGGTTCTTCCCGGGAAAATTTGCTGCGCCAAATTGTTGAGGTGGAAGCACGGCAACAGGGTGTGGAAGCTAGAGCCTGGGTATTAACCAACCAGATTGCTGAGCTCGAAGCCAAACTCAAACAAATGAGCCAGGATGCTTTGAGGATGGAGATCCTAGAACGCAATATGCGCATTGCGGAAACTATCTATGCTTCAACCTTAACTCAATCAGCCATTGGTCGATTCAACCAATCCCTTTCCTATCCTCAAGTTCAGCTGCTAGCTGAACCCAGCTTACCCCCAGACGCGATAGCACCGAAAAAGTCATCGGCCTTACTTGGTGCAGCAGCTGGTTCATTGTTAATTAGTGCAGGACTATTTTTACTCTGGTTACGTCCCCATTTACAAGGTAAATCACAACCCTCAATGTACGGCAAAGTAGAATCGTTTAATTCTGATGTTCCACCCTTACGTTCTCAACCATCAAATAATAGTTTCACAACATCTAATAGCTTCACATCGCCAATCGGGAACCAAAGAAAAGATTTCTGATGCAACTAATCCACTTGTTATCAAGCTAGACATCATAGCATGGCACCAGTAACCTAAGCCATTAGGCAGGCTTTAATGAAACCCCAAAACTTTGAAGAAAAAGTAGTTTTCTATTATATAATTTCCACCTACTTATTATTTTTTTTAGGCGCACAGTTTGTTTTTGCCCCAGCTCTAGCTTGGCTGCTAACCTTTTATCTAATTAAGAAGCTTTGGCAGCAAACATCAGATACTCCACCGGAAGAAAGGATTCGGATTCCCATTGGAGTCTGGGTCTGGATTGTTTGCATATCAGTCATTGGCCTAGCCTTAGTTGTGGGTCATTTAGATTGGGGTTTTTCAACTGTTAAAACGATAAAATCCTTTATTAACTCCTTTTTGAGAACTTGGGCGCTTCTGGCCTTATTTCCTTTAATTGGTTGCCTCAACATCCGACCACAAATAATCTATAGAGCAATTTCTATCCTTTCCCTACAAACTCTGCTCTTGGTGCCAATTACCTATGGGTTAAGTCTAACTGGGTTAGAGATGCCATTGTATACTAGCACCCTAATGGCAAAAATTGGGGGTAACAGTCAACGTTACTACGCCGTAAGTCCTTACGTGATAAAAAGTGGTGAAACACGGCTTTTCTTATTTGCGCCTTGGGCTCCAGCATTGGCATTTGCCTGTAACGTACACTTTTTCCTTAGTAGTAGAGACCCGGACATAAAGTGGCGTTTTATTGGTATGATTGGTTGTGCTGCTGCAATTGTAGGTTCATTGTCCCGGATGGGGATAATCTGCTTAGTGGGTATACCAATACTGGTAACATTTTTGGGAAATATAACCGAACCCGCCATCCAAATTACGGCAGGAATAGGGAGTTTTATTGGTGGTCTATTTGGTCCCCAACTGCTGATGATAGCTAGAAACTTGAAAGACTCTTTTTCCAGTCAAAGATCTGCTTCTTCGCGGGTTAGGTCGGCTTTAGCACGGCTTTCTCACCGTAAGTGGGAAGAAGATGCACCGATTTGGGGTCATGCCATTAAAGTAGGTAAAGGCCCTGATGTTGTCGCTGGTATGCCTATTGGAAGTCACCACACTTGGTATGGTGCTTTATATACTCATGGAATCGTCGGGTTTATTGGAATATTAATTCCTATAGTCTATACTTTTATAGAACTTTTAATTAAAGCTCAAAGGAGTAAAGTTGCCACAACAGCACTAACAATACTATTAATTTGTATCCTGTTTTCCTTTGGGGAAAATCTAGAGGGATTAGCTTACCTCTACTGGCCTGGTTTGGTTGTAGTAGGGATGGGACTAAAATAAAAATGCTCAAGGGGTTTGTCTAGACCTTTTGTGGGTAATTACCATGTACTAATTATATACAGAAAAAGGATAATCGCCATGGCCACCATATCTGTAATAGTTCCAGTTTATAACGGAGAAAAAACTATATTAGAAACGATCCAATCGATTCAAGCACAAACGTTTTCAGATTTTGAGTTAATTGCCATTAATGACGGCTCCACTGATGGGACATTAGATGTAATCAGTACAGTCAACGATCCTCGATTGAAAGTGTTTTCCTATGAAAATGGCGGATTGCCAGTGGCACGTAATCGTGGCATTCGTCGCTCTAGGGGCGAGTTTATTACGTTTATAGATGCCGATGATTTATGGAAACCCGATAAATTGGAGCTACAGTTAGCAGCACTGCAAAAAAATCCTGAAGCCGGAGTGGCTTACAGTTGGACTGCCTTTATAGATGAGAATAGCAAATTTTTGTTTGCTTGGCAACCACTCTATTGGGAGGGTAATGTTTATCCCCAATTACTAATTCGTAACTTCATATCCAGTGGTTCCAATATCATGGTTAAGCGGAAGTATATTGAAGCAGCTGGAGAATTTGACCCATGCCTGAAATCAGTTGAAGATTGGGATTATTACCTCAGGCTAGCAGCTTTATGTCCTTTTGCACTGGTTCCTAAATACCAAATTCTCTACCGTCGCTCTTCCCAGTCAATGACCTCTAAAGTGGATGTGATGGAGAATGCGAACCTAATTGTAATTGAAAGAGCATTCAAGGCAGCTCCACCAGAACTTAAGTCTCTTAAAAATAAGAGTTTAGCGAATGCCTATCGTTATCTTGCTAAGCAGTGTATAGCTAATGCTTTTGATAATGAAGCAGTAAAGCTAGCTATTAAAAAACTAAGCTATTCCATAAAGCTTTATCCAAAATTTTTGCTAAGCAAGGAAACTATGCGTCTGATTTTAAAACTATTAATAATCAAAATTATGCCTAAAAAACTAGCTGGACATTTAATCCAACTAATCGGCCAGAAAATGCCGATGGTATCTGTTGATAATCGGATGATTTCAGAGCACTAACTACCACTCTAATTTTACAGATATCAATTTCGACAGATATCAATCATCACAAGGATGGCAGGATGGGAGATCCACTGTGAAAATTGTCAAAACAATCGGGAGTCGCATTAAGCAAAAACTAGGTAACCGTAGCACTTTTACTCGCAATCTTGGTTGGATGGGAGTGGCACAGGCATTTATTCGGGTTTCCCGTTTAGCTGCAACGTTTATTTTGCCACGCTTCTTAACTCCCCATGACTTTGGATTAGCTGCACTGGTTCTGACGACCTATGAATATTCACAAACAATAACGCGGATCGGTGTTCATGCTAGAATTATACAGGCGGAAGCCGATGAGCTGGAAGACATTTGTAATAGTGCTTATTGGTTAAATTGGGTACTTTTTGCAAGTCTATTCGTTATGCAGTGCCTTGCTGCTTTTCCAGTTGCGTGGTTTTATAAGGATAACCAACTTATTTTACCCATTTGTCTATTAGCATTTAACTTTTTGATTGCTCCCTTAGGAGCAGTACAGTCAGCACTAATTCAAAGGGATAATCGAATTCAGGTAACGGCTACTGCTCGCGCTCTCAGATATGCCACCGCCAATATTTTAACCGCTGTCTTTGCTGTTCTTCATCTGGGAATGTGGGCGATAATACTTCCCATACTAATAGCTAGCCCTATAGAATTCATTACCTATCTGTTCAAACATCCCTGGCGGAGAACTGGCTCTTTCACAACCAAATACTGGGGTAAGATTTTTCGCTTTGGAATCAATTTCCTGGGGATTGAACTTTTAAAGACTCTCAGGGAAACTCTCGACTATCTTATCATTGGTCGCTTTATAGGAATTGACCTATTAGGTGTTTACTACTTTGCTTACAATGCTGGATTGGGAATTAGCTTGACTATCGTCCAATCCATTACTACTGCTTTATACCCTGCCCTATGTGAAGTCCGGACAAACTTATCGAAATTTAAGCAAACATACTTTAGCAGTCTGAAGACGATTGGGAAAGTGATTGTTGGTTTTGTTGCTTTACAAGCAAGTCTAGTTCCGTTTTATATTCCCATTATGGTTGGGGAAAAAATTCATACGGAAGGCTGGAGTATGGTTGTTCCCATCGTCATTTTAGTTTGCTTATCAGCAATTCCTAGACCCTTTGATATTGCTGGATTTCAGCTTTTAGCAGCCATTGATAAACCGCAAATTGGCTTGCTCTGGAATGTCTTATTTACTATCATCTTTTCCTGTAGTCTACTGATAGCAGTGAAATGGGGAATCATCACGGTCGCTGTATCGGTTTTACTGGTTCATGCCCTTTTAATTCCGTTATTTGTGGTTTGGTCTGCTAGGTATGTCTTTGCTAAACCTCAAACGTCTCCTGTAACCTTAGAGCATACTGTACTCCAATCTCATACTGTACTCCAATCTCAAGATGAGACTGATACTGATCAGTTTTATGTCAGCCAATGGACTTTATCATTAGCCAGTAGTGGGACATTCCCTAACACTCAGGGTTCTGAATTTGGTGATTGTGACTTTAATAACAGTAATAATAGTAATAGCAGTGCTGGGTTAAGCGATCGCTTCGATGATCCCAGAAAACAGCTGAAGTTGATAGCTGAAAGTGTGACGGTTTTAGAAGAAGCGGCAAAGCAGCTAAATATATCTCTAGATAGCTTAGATAAGCCTTCGATTCAACTAATCGATAACTCTACAATGATGGTTTTTGAAATTTCAGGAGTCACCCCTGAGGAAGCGCAACGGAGAGCCTTCGCCATTAATCAGGCGTTTAACAAAAGACTGGAACAACTCAGAAAGCAAGAAATTGCTCAACAAGAAAAGACTATCCCAGTGTATATAAAATCAGCCGAAAACGATCTAGAAAAAGCACAGCAACGCCTAGCTGAAAAAACGGCGAACATAGGATTGCCCTTAAACCAGCTCTTAGAGACAATAGAAACACTACGGCGGAAAAAGATTGAATTACGGCGCAAAAAGATTGAATTGCTGGCTGAGCTAGTACCGACTCAGTCTGATCATAGTCATTCTACCAATCCTCAGATTATGAATCCTGTTCACCATCAGCCTCAAGCTAGCTTATTCCAAGATGATCTACCCTTAGAAATGGATGATATTAAACCACAACTACAAGGTAGTGATGACAAGGCCAGGGATCTAGAGTTTCAGATTTCTCAGCTTGAAGTAAAACTTAGCAAAATGTCCCAAGATGCCTTGACTCTGGAAATTCTAGAGCGAGATTTACGGATTGCACAAACCGTCTATTCCTCTGTTTTAAGCCAATGGGAAATAGTTAAGTCAGACTCATCTATTATGTATTATCCCCAACTGCAATTGGTAGCGGGGCCTACCTTAGCTACCAGATCACAAATGCAAAATAGTCTAGTACACTTGGGCAGAAATTTGTGATCAGTTCCTGGGAAGATGATAGTGCTCAGGAGGTAATTTTTAGTCGTCAGTTGTCAGTTTCAAGTATTTATCTATTTTTTTGGAGAAATTTTATTTAAAAAAATAAAATTAAAACTAGTTCTCTTTAAAACCACTGGTCAAACAATGAAACATGTTTCTGTCATTATTCCCGTCTACGGAGTTGAAAACTATATTGCAGCAGCGGTGCAGTCTGTTCTCGACCAGACCTATACCAACTTTGAACTGCTCATTATTGACGATGAATCCCCAGACAGTAGTATAAAAATTTGTCAAGAATTCTCGGATCATCGAATTAAGATTATTCATCAAACTAATCGGGGACTTGCTGGAGCGCGCAATACAGGAATTCGCCATGCCGAAGGAGATTATTTAGCGTTTTTAGATGGGGATGACTTATGGTTGCCTCACAAACTGGAAAGACATATTGAACACCTAGAAAAATTGCCAGAGGTAGGGGTTAGTTTTAGCCGTTCTGCATTGATTGATGAATCTGGAAATTTATTGAACACTTATCTAATGCCTAAGTTAAAGGACATTACCCGATCAGATTTATTCCGGTCTAGTCCTATTGGTAATGGTTCAGCTCCCGTAATTCGACGGGAAGTCTTTGAAGCCCTTAAGTATCAAGATAACCTTTACGGCACTACAGAAGATTTTTACTTTGATGAAAACTTTCGCCGCGCTGAAGATATTGAATGTTGGCTACGTATTGCGATTCAGACAGACTGGAAAATTGAGGGAATCCCTGAAGCACTAACCCTATATCGAGTCAATTCAGCCAGTCTTTCAGCGAACTTAGTCAAACAGTTAGATTCCTGGAAACAAGTACTAGAAAAAACTCGCTCCTACGCTCCTGAATTGATTGAGAAGTGGGGAAATTTAGCCCTGGCCTATCGATTGCGAAACTTTGCTCGTAGTGCAGTACGTCTTAAAGATGGACCAATGTCTGTCAAACTAATTAACGCTGCTTTGGCAACTTACTGGCGTCTTCTCTTGGAAGAACCAAGCCGTACCCTTCGGACTTTGGCTGCTGCCTATTTACTTTGGCTGTTGCCTAAGCCCCTATATTCCCACCTCGAAGTTCTGGCTGTTAAAGTAGTGGGAATGATCCAAAGACGTCAGATTTTGCAAGACCAACTTGGACAATAATTGTCTTAGTCATTCACTATAATATCGGTGATAAAATGAAAAAAGTTTCTGTCATTACTCCAGTCTACAACGTTGAGAAGTATATTGCTGCTACAGTACAGTCAGTTTTGGATCAAACTTACCAAAATTTTGAATATTTGCTCATTGATGATGGTTCTCCTGACCACAGTGTAGAGATTTGCCAGGAGTTCCTAGACCCGAGGATCAAAATTATTCGTCAGGAAAATCAGGGAGCTAATGCAGCAAGGAATGAAGGCATCCGCCAAGCCCAGGGAGAGTATATAGCATTTTTAGATGGCGATGACCTATGGTTGCCTCAAAAGCTAGAAAAACATATTGAACATTTGGAAAACAATCCAAATTTGGGGATTAGCTTTAGCTGTTCTGGGTTTATCGATGAAGCAGGAAATCCCCTAGGAATCTATCAACTTCCCAAGCTGAAGGACATCACCATCGGTGACATAATTTGCCGTAATCCTATTAGTAATGGCTCCTGTGCTGTGTTCCGCAAGCAGGTATTTGAAGCCATTAAGTACCAAGAGACTATCAACGGAAAGACCAAAGACTTTTATTGGGATGAAGGATTGCAAGGGTCACAGGATTTGGATTGTTGGTTTCGCATTGCTATCCAAACCAATTGGCACCTGGAAGGCATTGCTGACTCTTTGACTCTATACCGAGTAAATTCCGGTGGTATATCAGCTAACTTGTTCAAAAAACAAAAGTCTTGGGAACAGGTAATTGAGAAGACTCGTTCCTATGCTCCTGAGGTGGTGGTTGAGTGGGAAAACCGTGCCCGTGCTTACCATTTGAGGTATCTAGCTCGTAGGGCAGTTACCTTGAGAGATGGTGCCATGGCTGTCGAATTCTTCAACCAAGCTCTGGGTACCTACTGGCAGATGCTCTGGGAAGAACCACGTCGTACTGTGTTAACTGGGGCTGCAGCCTATTTGCTCTGGGTTATACCTCAGAATCTTTACAAGCATATAGAAGCTGTAGCTTTAAAAACCACAGGGTCTTCACAAAAGCGCCGGATTTCTCAAGCAATCAGAGGTACATGAAATGTCATCTATTAGCAAATAGCTAAAACCCTGCTACCAATGCATGCTGGTTTTGGGGTAATGGGTAATAGGTCTGCCAATGATCCATTCCCCATTACCCATTCCCCATTACCCATTACCTATTACCTATTACCTATTACCTATTACCTATTACCTATCTCCAAAGTAAAAAACCTACCCTTGTCAGCCACTCCCCACTCCCGATTCCCGACTCCCCACTCCCCACCCAAATGTAAAAAACCTACCCCTGTGAGCACAGCCCCTCTCCATTCGCGACGGCATCAAGACAGTGAAATTGGATATTTTGTGAGTTGTAGCTAATTGTAAAATTTATGTCTACTAATTGTGAAATTTATGTCTAGTTTTGATAAATTATATCTATCGCTAGACATTTTTTTTTGCTATATTTTTTGATTATGATATACTTCTATAAAGTCTGGTTTTATCGCTTTTATATAAGCTTACAGGGATGGCAGATTGAAATCATGATATTGCTTAATTGCCTACTTTTGACGTTCACTGTCTTATCTAGTTGTCGTATATACTACCAATGCTACCGGAAAATATATTATACAATTAAACAAAAATTATTATACAAAACTTGATAACTATAAAACTATAAAACAAAAACTAATAAAATTTATCTGGGGGGCGACCAGCGCCCCAAAGTACTTGCCAGCTTGAGGTTTAAGCTTACAGTGACTTATCAACTATACATAGACAAAACTATACATAGACAAAAGAAGCATAGTTTGAATTATTGAGAACTCAATCCCTGATTAGTTCGTCCAAGTTTAATAAAAATCGGGTTGATAATTTTGGTAAATTAAGTACCTAAAGCTAGACCAGATAATACTTATAGCTAACCGATCACAACCTCATAAATTTTAGCCTATGAAAACTGTTTCGATAATTATCCCAGTATACGGAGTTGAAAAGTATATTGCTAGCGCAGTACAGTCGGTTATCAACCAGAATTATCAAAACTTTGAACTGCTCATTATTGACGATGAATCCCCAGACAGTAGTATAAAAATTTGTCAAGAATTCTCGGATCATCGACTTAAGATTATTCACCAAACTAATCGGGGACTTGCTGGAGCGCGAAATACAGGAATTCGCCATGCCAAAGGAGATTATTTAGCCTTTTTAGATGGAGACGACTTGTGGTTGCCTCAGAAACTGGAAAGACATATTGAACACTTAGAAAAATTTCCAGAGGTAGGGGTTAGTTTTTGCCGTTCTGCTTTGATTGATGAAGCTGGAAATTTTATGGGTGCCTATCTAATGCCTAAGCTCACTAATATTACTATATCTGATTTGTTTCGAGAGAGTCCGATCGGGAACGGTTCGGCTGCTGTAGTTCGTCGCGAAGTCTTTGACAAAATTAAGTATCAGGATAATCTTTACGGCCCTACAGAAGATTATTACTTTGATGAAAACTTCCGTCGTGCTGAAGATATTGAATGTTGGCTTCGCATCGCTATTCAAACTGACTGGAAAATTGAGGGAATACCTGAAGCACTAACCCTGTATCGAATTAATACACAAGGGTTGTCAGCCAATCTCTTCAAACAGTTCGAGTCCTTGGAACAAATGATTGAAAAGACCCGTTCCTATGCTCCCAAAGTGACCAGCCGATGGGAAAACATTTCTAGGGCTTACCAATTGCGGTACTTGGCTAGGAGTGCGGTTCGTCTTAAAGTAGGTTCAGATGCTGTGACATTTATACATCGCTCATTATCCAATCACTGGCTTATCCTACTAGAACAGCCACAGCGAACAATCTTAACCTTAATAGCCGCTTATATGCTTTGGTTATTACCGAAGTCTTTATATGCTCAAATTGAATTGCTTGTCTCTAAGCTGCTCAAAAATGTTAAAAAACAGCCTCTTGTCCAAAACTAGTACCGCTGGGCGGAATTCAAAATTCAAAATTAAAAATTAAAAAACCTTATAGAGTAATATTATTCTATAAGGGTTTACCTAGTTTGGAATCGTATCTTTATTTACTTTGTGCTTTTCTAGCATGATTAACTAATTTCAAGGTTTGAGTCTACTATGAAAAAAGTATCGGTAATTATTCCAGTCTATAAGGTTGAAAAATATATAGCAGCCACAGTAGAATCTGTGCTCGCCCAAACCTATAAAAATTTTGAGTTGCTACTCATTGATGATGGCTCTCCTGACAACAGTATCCAAATATGTCAACAAATTAACGATCCGAGAATTAAAATTATTCGTCAGGATAATCAAGGAGTCTCAGCCGCTAGAAATACTGGTATTCGCCATGCTCAAGGAGAGTATATCGCTTTCTTAGATGGAGATGATCTATGGGTTCCAGAAAAGCTAGAAAAGCATGTTTTACATCTAGAAACATCACCCCATGTAGGAGTCAGTTTTAGCTATTCTGCGTTCATTGATGAAACAGGAAGTCCGTTAGGAATCTATCAAATAGCCAAAACTAAAGATATAACTACAGATTATATCATGTGTCGTAATCCGATTGGGAATGGTTCAACACCAGTGATTCGGCGAGAAGTGTTTGAAGCAATTCGATACCGAAACGATCAAGCTACGGAGGAGGCTTATTTTGATACTGAATTACACAATATCGAAGACGTGGAATGTTGGCTGCGCATGGCTATTAAAACTGATTGGCAGATGGAAGGTTTGCCAGAGGCGCTAACTTTATATCGTATTCATTCACAAGGGCATTCAGCTAGTATACTCAAGCATATAAACTCTCTAGAAAAGGTGATTGATAAAACACGTGCCTATGCTCCAGAGGTAATTGCTGAATGTGAAAACCCAGCCCGCGCCTATTATTTACGGTTTGGTGCTCGACGTGCCCTCAGCATCAACGAAGGCTTGATGGCAACAGAATTGTTTAATAAGGCTTTAGCGACTTACTGGCGTATTTTGCTAGAGGAACCGCTTCGTACTCTGTTGACGGGGGCTGCTGCTTATTTGCTCCGACTTTTACCTAAAACTATTTACCAGCAAATGGAAGCTGTGGCTTTAAAAACGACAGGAGCTTCACAAAAGCGCCGAATTTATCAGGAGCAAGCTTAGTATTTGATACTAAGTCCGGTTGTGAAAGTAGCTTTTCTTACTGATGGGGAGATGGGGTGATAGGGACATGGGGAGAGGGTTTGAGGTTTTGCACGCCTAAGCCACTGTGTGAACAGGATTTAGTATGATATGGTGCTTTACAAACACTTTGTAAAGCTTTTATAAAAATTTGTATATAAAACTCCTCAACCCTCATTATTTTCTGCGATAAAATAAAAGCTGAGGTTTATACGCAGCTAAAAAATGAATCTACCTTTAACCATAAAAACTAATCTGAAAGAGTTATTGATTGGCACACCGTTTGAGCCTGTGGCAAGAAGTATTGTTGATTTGATCAAGCCTCCTAGCCAAAAGATCCTGACCAGCAGGCAAGATGACACCTATGTCTATCAGATTATGAAGCGGATTTTAGACAAATCCTCAAACTGTATCGATGTGGGTAGCAACATGGGGAGTGTGTTGACAAAAATATGCCAACTGGCTCCCCTCGGTCATCACTATGCTTTCGAGCCGCTCCCCCGGCTGGCTACTAGGCTGCAAAAACGGTTCCCAAAGGTTGATGTTAGGCAAATTGCCTTGAGTGATTTAGAGGGAGAAACCACGTTCTGGCATGTTGTTGATGCCCCAGCACTCAGTGGTCTAAAACAAAGAGACTACAGCTATTGGGGTTATAACAATGCTCAAACAGAATCTATTGCTATCAAAACTCAAAAACTTGATGACATCCTTCAACCTGACTTCAAGGTTAATTTCATTAAGGTAGATGTAGAAGGAGCAGAGTTTCAGGTTTTCAAAGGTGCTATCCGAACCTTAAAAACCCACAAGCCTTACCTAGTCTTTGAATTTGGTCATAGTGGCATGGTTGATTATAAAATAACGCCAGGTATGATGTATGATTTGCTAGTCAACCAGTGTGGTTTGAATATTTTTAAACTTAACAGTTGGCTAAAGGGGTTAGCTCCCCTCAGTGAGCCTGAATTTACGATAATCTGTGAAGAAGACTCTGCTTGGAATTTCTTGGCTACGCCTTAGCGGTAGCTAGAAGACACAGCAGCATTCTGTAAGACTTAGAAAAAACTGGGCAACAAACCCTATAAATCGATATAAATAGTAGGGTGAGTTATTAACGTACTCTATTAGTAGAGTTACTGGGTAAGTCTTGTCCAAGTTGCTGATCTATTTTTTTGATGATTGACTTGCTTGCGATCGCACTCAGGGTGCTTTTAGGCTTATTTATTTTTGCGATTGGGCTAACCCTTGCTAAGTGGATTCCCAATCACCGGATTCGAGCTATTACCCAACCAAACCCTTGGTTTAGGCAAAGGGTTACTCTAGGACTGATGATCCTGACTAGTTTGATGATGCTGGGGTCAATTGTATTAGTCACTGATATCGTTAAGGTAAATTCAGGACAGGCTGAGGTAGTTAGCTCTCGGAAATACCAGAACAACATCCGCCTCGGCACAACTAATGTAGCGATCGGAGGTGGTGGTTATGTCACTGGTGTTTACCTCCATCCACTGGAGAAAGACTTAGTTTATATTCGGACTGATGTGGGTGGCTTCTATCGTTGGGATGAGGCGAAACAACGTTGGATTCCCCTGACAGAACACTTTCCCTTCTCTCAGAGAAACTACTATGGAGGAGAAGCACTGGCTGTTGATCCCAATGATCCCACTATTGTCTATATTGCAGCTGGAAAATATCCCTGGGCTGAACCAGGAGCACTATTTAAATCTACCGATAAAGGACAAACTTGGACAAAGTTGAACCTAGAGCTCAAGATGGGGGCTAACCACAAGAAAAAATGGCTAGGAGAGAGACTAGCTGTTGATCCGTTCAATTCCAATATTATCCTGTTCGGCTCTAGAGAAGATGGACTTTGGAAATCATCGGATGCTGGTGCAACCTGGGAAAACGTGACTTCTTTTGCAGGTAAACCAGATAACAAAATTGGTATTACAGCGATTGTCTTTGATACACAGGTACCGGGCTTAGTGTATGCTTCGCCCTATGGAGATGGCATCTACAAATCTACTGACTCTGGGGTCAGCTGGACTCAGGTAGCTGGTAGCCCAAAAACAGTCAATCGCATGGCTGTGGGAAACAATAAAATCCTCTACGTTACCAGTACCAGTAATCCTGGAGTCCACAAGTATGCCAATGGTGTCTGGAAAACCATGAAACCAGGGGGATCTAATCGGATTTTTGGTCCGGTCAGTGTGAATCCTGCTAATCGTGAGGATATCATAGTTGCCCTAAACCGCACACAAAAAACTAAATTCTACCGTTCGTTGGATGGCGGCGCTACCTGGAAACAGCAGCAGTCTTCTGCTAACAACACTATTCCCTGGTGGCCGAAGAAATTTTTTGCCAATCATATGGCAGGGATGGAATTTGACCCGAAAGTACCGGGAAGAGTGTGGTTTACGGATTGGTATGGTGTATGGCGGACAGATGATCTTAATGCTAATCCCGTTGTTTGGACTAACTATGCCGCCGGACACGAGGAAGTTGTTCCGTTCACTCTGGTTTCACCACCCCGTGGTCCCATACTGGTAAGTGGGGTGGCGGATGTGGATGGTTTCTACCATAACCAAGGATTAGATACTTACCCCTCTCAACGACTTGGTCTGGGGGAACCTGGTAAGTCATTCCAGGATACCTATAGTATTGCTTACTGTGAAACTAAACCCTTACAGATGGTTCGGGTTGGTGGTTACCGCTGGAATTCAACCTATACTGGCGCGACTTCCACTGATGGTGGTCTGACATGGCAAGAGTTTGCCTCATTCCCAGACAATACTATGCCGATGCGGGTGGCTATGTCTGCTACTAACCCCAATTTATTTGTTGTGACAGTTAGTCAAGGTCAGCCGTTGCGCACTAAGGATGGAGGGGTGACCTGGCAAAAGGTGTCAGGATTACCCAATGGTCCCGGTGGTCCATGGAATTGGTCTCAATCTTTAGCGGCAGACCCTGTAGATGGCAACAGGTTTTATTACTATGCCAAAGGCAAAGTCTATCGTTCCAATGATGGTGGCTCATCCTTTCAAGTTGTGAATGATTCACTGCGGAATGAAGGTTGGCATTCCCTGAAAACGGTGCCAGGGGTTAAGGGCGAAATTTGGCTGAGTCTAGACCGCAAGGGTTTCTATCGCTCTACCGATGGCGGTAAGTCATTCCTTAAGCTGCCTTCAGTCACCAGAGCTCACCTATTTGCTTTTGGTAAAGCACCCCAGGGGAGTGACACTCCAGCACTGTATATTTATGGAAATATTGATGGAAATGTTCCCAATCTTGAGAATGGGGTTAGGAATCAAGAAGCTACAGGGACTTCAGGAAGCTCAGCCAAAAGCCGTGCCGAAGAACCAGGAATATTCCAGTCTCTTGACATGGGACGCACATGGACACGGATGGGCGATCGCTCCCGACCAATTGGCAATAGACCTGGTGTGATGGAGGCGAGTAAGCAGGAGTTCGGACTTGTCTTTATTGGTACCAATGGTAGGGGAATATACTACGGATCACAATAGGGTCAATGTAAGCATATGCGCTACGCGCACGCTGCTTGAGGTGCCGTCAGCCGTGAGCTAAAAGCTCACGCTACTTGAGGTGCCGTCAGCTTATTTTTCAAGTAACGTGCACTATGGGCATAAACTGTTCCCGTAGCGTGACCACATGCCTTTAGCTGATAGCTGATAGCTGATAGCTGAATGCTTAGCGGTTAATTTTGATTGATTGTTTAAGATTTTTCTAAAATTTTCCTTGTAATTAGGGTACTCCTTATTGAATAGGGAATACACTAGATTACTGACTTGTTTCGTGTTAATCAGGGAATCAAACTATGGCACTCCTGCAATTTTTAATCATTAGCGCCATTTGTATGGTGTTAATCAAGTTTGTTGCCTCTTGGTTTGGGTATGGCAACATACCGATACTGAATAAATTAGTGACAATTATTCTCAGCGTCTTCGTCACCTTTGAAATTATTCAGCTGGTGCAAGCTATGATTATCAAATTTGGTTGAGGGCTGACGGTTGAGGGAGAGTTGAAGGTTGAAGGTTGAAGGTTGAAGGTTGAGGGTTGAGGGTTGAGGGTTGAGGGTTGAGGGTTGAAGGTTGAAGGTTGAAGGTTGAAGGTTGAAGGTTGAAGGTTGAAGGTTGAAGGTTGACCTTCAAGAAGATGCGATCGCTTAAATTCTTAATGTTAACTATTATTTAAGTTAACTATTCCGCAATAGTTTCTAGCAGTGTCTGGAGAATCAAATAGGCTGAGGTAGCACCAGGGTCTTGATGTCCCACACTGCGCTCCCCTAAATAACTGGCTCGTCCCTTCTTGGCCACCAAGGGAATAGTATTTTTCATCCCTTGTTCTGCTGCCTTGACAGCCTGTTGCAAGGCTTCTAGCATACTGTCTCCTTTATCTACAGCTTGTGCGAAGGCATTGGCTGCGGGTGATAGAGCATCTAACATGGTCTTATCTCCCAAGTTGGCTTTGCCTCGCTGGACGACTCCCTCCACTGCTGCTTGGAATAGTTTTACCATATCCTCTTCTGTCAGTTCTTGCTTTCCTGCTACTGCTGCACTTGAGCGCAAGAACAGGGTGCCATAAAGTGGTCCACTGGCACCTCCCACAGTGGAAATTAGAGTCATGCTGACGGTTTTGAGAATACTGCCAATGTCTTTATCTGCCACTTTAGGAAGCTGAGTGATCACCTTTTGAAAGCCACGATTCATATTGATACCGTGGTCAGCATCACCAATAGCAGCATCAAGTTCGGTTAGATAGTCCTTGTTTTGTTCTAGTACAGTAGCTACTGCTTGTAACCACTGTATAATTTGATGTTTAGTTACCATAGTGGCAGAGTTGCTCAGGGGCTCAGGGCGTCAAGGTAGCAATTAGCAATTAGTAATTAGCAATGAGCAATTAGCAATTAGCTAAGCTGTACCATACCAATGCTCCCCGATATGATACCAATCATAGTCCCCAACGCAGGGCTGGTGTCTTGACTGGTGCATCCCAGAATTTAATTAGCTCATCGTTCATTTTGAGTAGGGTAATCGAGCAGCCTTGCATTTCTAGAGACGTAATATAAGGACCAATCAGACTACGCACGATTTCCAGTCCCTTTTGTTCACAGATTTGGGCTAATTTGCGATACACAATGTACAGTTCCGACAAGGGAGTACCACCCATGCTATTTACGAATGCCAGAATGCGATCGCTTTTCTGAAAAGGCGGGTCAGTTATTTCCAACTCTGTCCATTCTGCTTTATCTTCATCCCACTCTCGCACTGTGCGGCTATAGGCAGAATCTTCAATAATCGATAGCGCTAGCATTTCAGTCATCTCATCCGCTGATTTGAGGGACATTCGTTGTCTTCCCGGTTCCCCGTGAATGCCAATCCCAAATTCTATTTCTGCTTCCCCCAAGTCAAACATGGCACTCCCTTTAGCAGGAGGAGTGCAGGATGTCAAGGCCATACCCATGCTGCGTCCATTACTATTAACCTGGCGACAGAGATTAGCCAGTTGTTTGAGGTCATAACCGGCAGCAGCAGCAGCGCCACAGATTTTCTCGGCTAATAATGTTGTCCCTACCCCCCGCCTGCCTTGAGTATAGAGGCTATCTTTAACCGCTACATCATCATCAATTAGGATATTGAGGACTCGGATGCCTTCTGAGATAGCTAATTCGGCAGCTAACTCAAAATTCATGACGTCACCGCTATAGTTTTTGACAATATTAAGAACCCCTGCACCACTGTTGACTATTTTGGCAGCTTCTAGCATTTGGTCGGGGGTGGGAGAGGTAAACACTTCACCGGGACAGGCGGCATCTAACATTCCGGCACCCACAAAGCCCCCGTGCAAGGGTTCATGACCACTACCGCCACCGGAAATAATCGCTACTTTGTTTGATATGGGAGCATCAGCGCGGTAGATCAAGGGGGGGTCAAGATTAATTTTGAGCAGGTCAGGATGGGCTAAAGCCATCCCTTCTAGGCTTTCTCTGACAACATTATCGGGATGGTTGATTAATTTTTTCATGATTGATATCAGTGGTAATGGGTCATGGGTCATGGGTCATGGGTAATTGCCCCAACTTCCCCTTCTACCAATACTGCCATCCGTTACATCCGTTACTCATCCGTTGCCCGATCTTCTATTTGTCACAAGTCTAAAGCTTTGCTTATTCTTACTTCCACAACAAGATAAATAGGCATTGCTTAATGATTCAACGCCCTTTTGTTGAAACCGCAATTTTTTTTGGCTTGGAAATATAGCGCTGCGCTATAGCACTATATTTCAGGAGTGCGATCGCAAAAAAACTATATCGCTAGTTCAGCCATGCCCTGTTCATACAACCTTTAACCAATTATGCCATGGTTCAATCCAAATGGTAGTATAATCCCGATCCCAATTTTCCCAAATAGGTAACAGATAAGGAAATTCAACTATGACCATAACCAAAGCAGTGTCATCTCAACGATATGCAGAATTTGACCAGGTATTCCAGTTGTTTGATGCCAATGGTGATGGATTTATCACTCGTCAGGAAATCATCGATGCTCTAGAGGTTTTGGGACAAGGCATTTCCCTTCAGGACCGAACCAATCTTTTCAATCTGCTCAACAAAGATGATGTTGTGACACGGGATGCCTTTATGGAGTGGATGGTAAACCGCCAAGATCTCGATATTAGGGCTGATCTGCGACAGGTGTTTGAACTGATTGATGTTGATGGTAGTGGCAAATTATCGATTGAGGAGTTCACCCAGATTATCCAGTGCTTAAACACTACCGTAACTGATTCAGAAATTGCTGCCTTAGTGAGAAAAGCTGATCTAGATGGAGATGGTGAAATTGATTTTGAAGAGTTTATTGCCACTCAGACTTATGAATCGGGTCTGAAGATTTCCATCGCAGGCTTACGCAGTTTTAAAAAGATTTTGCTTCAGTACCAGAAAGTCGCAAAGTTTTCCTCCATTGCCCTGATTGAAGTTGATTCTGAATTAGGAGCAGGAACGCGCGGTCAATCCATGGGAACTGCTGCTTTGAGAGAAGCTGCTATCCAAAAACAGGCGGCACGAATGCATGCCGAAAATGGTGTTTTGAGTCTGGATAGTTTACAAGTACAAACGGAAAATTGGGCAGATGCTCTGGGACACAAACATCAGTACGCCAAGTATATTGAGAAGCTATATCAGGTGCTGAGCCGAACTACCGATGTAGTCGCCCAAACCCTACAGGAGGGGCTGTTTCCAGTGGTACTCGGTGGGGATCATTCAACGGCAGCAGGCACAATCGCCGGAATCAAAAAAGCCTTTCCGAATCATCGCTTGGGAGTGGTTTGGATTGATGCCCATGCTGATATTCACTCTCCGTATACAACTCCATCAGGCAATATGCATGGGATGCCTTTGGCGATGGCGACTGCTACTGATAATCTGGCCAAGCAAATCAATGATCTTGACTCAGACACCTTAGAACTGTGGAACCTGTGCCAAAGATTGGGGCTGGCAGATAGCGCGAATTTGAGCATTGAGGATCTGGTGTATGTTGCGGTACGAGATACGGAAGAGGCTGAAGACCACTTGATAGAAACACACCAGATCTTAAACATGACCACTGAGCAAGTTCGTACCTTGGGTGCGGATGTGGTTGCCCAACGGTGTTTAGAGAAGCTAGAGGGGGTGGATCTGATTTACGTTACTTTTGACGTGGACAGTATGGACTCCACAATTTGTATGGGAACGGGAACCCCAGCTCCAAATGGGATTTTTGTCAAGGAAGCCTGTCTGCTCAACGAAACTTTGGTTAAAGATCCACGGGTGTGTTGTTGGGAAATCTGTGAAATTAATCCCCTGCTCGATACCCTCAACACCATGGTGGAAAACTCCCTGGGCATTTTTGAAACCGTAGTGGATGCCATTGCCAATCGCGTAGAAGTAACACCGAAAGCATAAGACTATTGTTCAACGATGATTAAATTTTGTATTCCTCTTTTATTCAAAAGCTGATAGCTGATAGCACCTCAAGTAGCGTGCGCGTAGCGCTAATCGCTGATAGCTGATAGCTGATAGCTGATAGCTGATAGCTTACCTAATCACTATCCACCAAAACAGTAACGGCTGCAACAGCAATCAGCATCTCATCATTTTTATCATTAAGTTCTGGAATCGCCCTGCCTTGAACCACCATTCCACCGGACTCAAGGGATAGAGTTTTCTGACCAAAAGGGAGTACAGCCAGTACTTCATCTTCCCGGACTTGCTCTGGGTAAGGCACGGCGACTTGAACTTCAACAATCATTTGATTGGGATGCTCTAAACCAGCCACTTCCCAAACACCAGGCAAGGCATTGTGAGCAATAGCGTTGCGTACAGCTCTTGCTGCTGCTACGGTTGGGTCTTGACCGTGTTGGTCTACTCCCATTCCCATTTCGATAATTAAGCGTTTAAGAACCATGACGAGTATATTCGCGACTATATTCAATGCGTAACCGTGGAATTGGGTCATCCTCCGATTCTGGGACAGTATCACGACGGATTTCCCGTAAGCCCAATTCCTGAAAGTAAGCTAGTTCTGTATCGGACAACGGCCAAGGAGGACCATCCGGTTCAGTGTCGCTATCCCGAAATCGAGTCATAACTAACAGGGTTCCCCCTGGGGCAACTAAGGATGCGATCGCATTGATAACAGTTGACCGCACCTTGAGGGGTAAGGCTTGGATATTACGGCATTCAAATACAAAATCAAATTTCTGATGCCATGCTGGATCTAAGGCAAATAAATCCGCCACTTGGTACTTGACCTGGGAATCGGGAAATCGTTTTTGGCACCATGCGATCGCAGTCGGGGAAATATCAAAGGCAGTGACTTGGAAACCCTGCTGCGCCAACGCTTCAGCATCATCCCCTAACCCACAACCAACCACTAGGGCAGAGCGACCCGACCCTTGGGGTGTATTACGCTCTAACCAATCCTGTAGATAGGGATGGGGTGTTAAACGCGCCCAAGGTATTTGCCCTGAATCCCCATTAGCTTCGGCATATAAAACCTCAAACCATTGAGATGGATTATCTTGGCGGATTGATTCCAATGCCAAAAGTTTGACCTTTTGCTGTAGTGTTTGGGGTTGTTGCTCGAACATAGATCTGGGGTTGGTAATGGTTCCTAATTTTATAGCACTACCGATTAAGCTGTTTTAGTTAACTTTTGCCTCTTGCCTTGCGCGTAGCGCTATAACTGTTCCAATCTCAATCCCTGTCTTGTGAGGGAGATCAGGTTATAGCAGTGGCCAGGGCAGTTAGGACATGACAAAAGTCTCAAACCTAAGTAAGCGCAAGAGTGTTACTTCTGACTTCTGACTTCTGACTTCTGACTTCTGCTATAGCAGTACCACATTACAAACTAAGCCATTTGGCTGATTTTTGCCATGAGGGGTGACACCCCTCATTTGCTCAGGTATATTTGAAATATAAGATGCACCCTGATGATCGAGAGAGTCAGTAACACGGCTCTCTTTTTTTTTTGCCTCTAGCATGCATGCCTCTTGCCTTTTGCCTAAAGCCCTTGCTCGTAGCGCTATATCAACCCTGCCAAGACTCAAACGGACCTGTCCAGTTGGTTGATAATATATTCTCTAACCCCAACAGCGGAATCTAGCTGCAACGCCTCACCAGCAAGCATCTCGGCCTGGTTGATAGTCAACTGTGAAATAACTGACATCACAGTAGCGATCGCAGGTGGATTCACACTCAACTCATCCACCCCCAACCCTAATAAAATCGGTATCCCTACTGGATTCGATGCCAACTGACCACAGACACTAACTGGAATCCCTGCTTGATGAGCAACAGTTACCGTTTGTTGAATCATCCGTAGCACAGCTGGTTCAAGGGCATCAGCTAGCTTCGCAACTTTGGGATTAGTACGGTCAGCGGCCATTACATATTGACTCAAATCATTAGTACCAATGCTGAAAAAGTCCACTTCAGCTGCTAACTGATCAGCCATGGTTACTGCTGCGGGGACTTCTACCATAATCCCTACTGGCATCTGTTCATTAAAACCATACCCTTCTTGGCGCAACTCAGCTTTAGCCTCTGCTAGGATTTCCTTAGCAGCCCGTACCTCTTCTACTGAGGAAACCATGGGAAACATCACCTTAATGTTGTCTCCATAACTCCCTCGTAGAATCGCCCGCAGTTGGATTTTGAGCATCTCTGGACAATCCAAACTCTGACGAATTCCCCGCCATCCTAGGAAAGGGTTAGGCTCTGGGGTGTGCCGAGCAGAGGAAGGATCACAAGAAGGATCACAAGAAGGATCACAAGAAGGATCACAAGAAGGATCACAAGAAGCTAGATTCAGGAAGGGAATGGGCTTGTCACCGCCAATATCCAAAGTACGAATCGTTAGGGGATGGGTACCCATAATTTCCGCAATGGCTTGATAGGTTGCTAACTGCTCTTCTTCCATCGGAATAGTTAAGCGTTCCAGATAAAGAAACTCAGTCCTAAGTAAACCTATCCCTTGAGCACCACAATCGAGAGCCAATTTAGCATCACCCTCTCCCAAAACATTTGCCATCAAGGAAATTTTGTGTCCATCTTTAGTAATTACCTCCCTAGGTAATTCATCCTTACTGTTGCTCTGTAGCTGTAATTCTTGCTTCTGTTCCTCAGAAGGCTCTACCGAAATTTCACCGGTTGTCCCATCCATGGCCAACTCCTTACCAGCTGGCAACGACAACAGATCCTGACCAACACCAACCACCATCGGTATACCCAGCATATTGGCGATTAGGGCACTATGGGCTGTAGCACTGCCACTAGCGCAACAGATACCTAAGACTTGGCTCGGATTTAGTTGCGCGACTTCAGAGGGAGTTAAATCACCAGCAACCAGAATCCCAGGCTCAGTCACATCTAGACAGGTTTCTTTCCTATTGGTCAGTAATCGCAACACTCGCCAGCCGACATCGATCACATCATTTCCGCGAGCTTGCATGTAGGAATCTTCCAAAGTTTGGTAATTTGCTACCGTTTCATCGATTACAGTTTTCCAAGCCGCCCCTGCCCATAGATGCTGGTCAACTATAATCTGATAAGCTCTATTAACTAGCGCTGGATCGTCTAAATAGAGCAAGTGAGCCTGAAAAATATCTGCCTGATCTTTAGTAACAGTATTGATCAGGTGTTGAAGTTGCTGTTGTGCTGTTTTAATAGCAAGTTGTAGGGTTTCCCACTCCGCTTGAGGATTATCTGTTTGCTCTTCAATAATCTCTGGAAGTTTGGGTTGGTAGACAATAACCGCTCCGATAGCAATACCAGCAGCAGCGGGAATTCCAACTAACCTATCAAGTGTTACGGATGACGGGTGAAGGGATTGGTTACTGGCAGGGTTAGAGTCTTGGTTGATGTCTTCTTTTGGTTTATTTACTGTTTCGCCAATTGTTTCGCCAAAATTGTTATCGACTAGCTGCTGTAACGCTATCAAGGCTAATTCCGCATCTTCTCCTACTGCTTTGATGACTATTTCATCTCCCTGCTGGATACCTAAAAGCATGACATTATTAATGCTTTTTCCATTAACTATATTGCTAGTTTTGGTTAGGTTTTGTAGGGTAATTTCCGAGTTAAATCGATTAGCTGTAGCAACAAATTGGGCGGCAGGACGAGCATGAATTCCCTGTTGATTCTGGACAGTAAGATGGATTTCTTTGGTTGTAGTTGCGTAACGCACGGGCAAGATGCCCGTTCCACCCACGGGCAAGATGCCCGTTCCACCCACCGGGTCTGATAACTGAGAGGCTTTAGCGGTTAAGGCTGATCTAGCTTCAGCAATCACTTGGTCGATATCACCACCAGCAGCAGCTTGGACAACGGCTGCGATCGCACCTTCCACTAATGGAGCTTCGCACAATCTTACCTTGGGTTTCTGGTCTTCATCCAGAAACTCCAGTGCCATTTCCGCACTCAGCACGGCACTGCCTAAATCCATCAATACTACTACCCCAGCATCGGAGTAAACCGACTCAATGGCGGCTTGGACTTGCAGCACATCGGTACCAAAGGGATTTTCTGGGTCATCAATACCAGCTGCGATCGCAATCGGTACGGAGGTCTGAACCATCTGTTGGGCTAATTCCTTGACCCCAGCCGCTAGCTTAGCACTGTGGGAGATAATCACAATTCCAATCATAAGGTATATAAACACCTTTGTATTTGAGTTGTGAACATACTCCCAAAGGCAAGAGGCAAGAGGCAAGAGGCAAAAGGGAAGAGAGGAAACAGATCCCGAGTTTTATTGGACAATAAAAAAAAACCTCCTAGGTTTACACCTCATTTATAAACGCTATAGAAAAAAACCCCGACAAGATTTACATTGGTAGAATCTCGCGGGACTTTGATTTTTTAGGCTATTACTTCTTCTGGTTAGACCCTAAAGGGTATGGATCAAATCAGAAAAAAGCTACCACACAACTGACTCGTTCGCACTAAGGCAGTTTTTTACCGCTAATCAAACCTTTGTAAACGCTTTGTGGTTGAGCGTTATTCTTCAAATAGCAGCGTGGTATTGGACCACGCTGCTCGAATGTGAGTATACCTGCAGGCACAAAAGTATAGGCTTTGCATGCACTGTCTTGTGCACAGAGCACTTGACATCCTAAAGGATCATTACTTGTCATTTCAATACTTTTGTAGTCAGCTCCCCCTCGGTCTGCACCAAATTCCATGGTTATAGAATGAAACTGATCAGCATAAGCTGGGCTGGCAGTGAACAATTGCAACATTAATGTAAGGCCAATTAGTATGGCTGTGACCAGGTTCCTTTTACACATCATGATTTTTTTCATTGTTGTTTTTGGCTTCCTTAGTGGTTGTTTTTTTTTGACCAGTCGGTTTTTTCTTTGGTCTACTTATATAACAGTTGATCACTTTTTATTGTGACATCTTTTCGGCGCGGTTCTTCTCCTCTAAATCAACTTGCTGGAAAGGCTCGCTCCCAGTCAATAGTTGGAGGTAAACCAAATAAGAACCCACGGCAGCACCTTCTCGAACGTCTATATAACGGTATCTCTCTTGGTTCTGTGACATTTTTTAGGGCTGGCTATTTTTTATCCTTGGGCTGAACTCTTTTTCCTCCTTGGTATTTTTATTGCTGCTGTGCCTCAATTGGGTTGTGCCAGAATATCCTCTACTCACAACTGAGGAAAAACTTTCCTTTGTCTCGACTCTAAGATTGCTATTTAATCTCCAGCTATTGAGCATCTAGGGGGAGGCACGCAGTGACGACAAGTCTACTCTACAATGGCGGCCCTCTATCCCTTGTATCTGACCTCTGGTTGCAGCTTGGCTCTACTTTATTGTTGAGTAGTTCTGTATCCTGTAGGGTTGGCAATTTATGCGATCGCAGATCAACTCCAGGAAAGAATATATGACTTTTTGCCCACCCTACTTAACTTCAATCTTCGACCTTCAACACACTTGTACCCATTATGGTAGGGGCGACCCGTTTCCTTGAAGCTTTGCCCATAACCAATCAATCCAATTGGGTTGCCCTGCAGAATTTTAGTGAAGGACTTTCAACATAAATATCCAAAAATTGCTTAGCAATTCCTGAATATTTCTATTTACCAAGGAAGATAACAATCGGAGTTTATCCCTCTACTACTAATTAAATAGTGCCACCCATTAGACAATTGCAGTAGGTGGCACTATTGATGCATTAGCAGCTACTTCATATTGTTATATTGAGCCACGGTAGGAACCACACAGCCAACCAGTTCGATTGCCAGGTTGTCCACCTCCATACAAGTTGGCGACAGTTTCTTGCGACAGCCCAAGGTCGAAAAAGTTGGGATCAGCACCTATTCCGCCGTTGCCGCAGTAACCCTCGCAGTAGCAGCCTTCAGGACCTCCGCTGCCACGGATTGCCGCCGGGATTACGCATGTCCATCCTGTATTAGGATTAGTTGTAAATAATGTCTCCACTGTATTAGCAGAGAGATTGTCGAAGATGTCACCTTGGTCACCACCAATAGCATTGTTGCCGCATGCAAAACCGGTGCATGAGCAGGCATAGTCGCCTTGAGCCAAGGCTACTCCACCAGAAAACAACATTATCACTGTTAGAACACAGCTCAAAAGTAGTGTGTAGATTTTTTTCATAATCTGTTCCTTTGTTTTTGTTGATTTTTTATCGACAGCCAATTAGTTAATCGGTATCAAAAGCATTGTTTTTACTCTTTAACCTCACCTTTCGGCTTCATCTATAAGACTATGTCATAGACTATTTGTGACAATTTTGGTAACCACTCTTTATTAAGATCGCTTTGTGACTTTACAAACCGACTCTTTCCTCCTTCCTGGTTCTTCAATTTCTCCGTTTCCTTGCAAAATACCGTCGTTTAAGTATGTACTTCTTTTCTGACCCTAGACTAAAAATTTAGTTTCATAGGAATATTAGCTGGTTGTTAAAAAAAACTACCAGCCTCTCTAATAGCTGTTTAACCTCTAGCCATTGAGCCTCTTTGGGGAGGTACGCAGTGACGACAACTCAATGCTCTTATGGCGGCCCTCTATCCCCTGTATCTAACCTCTGATTCCAGCTTAACTCTACTTTCGTTTTGAGAGTGCCCCACCAAGACACAATTCTCGCCAAAATCGGGATGGGAAATTGGGAAATATCCTTTGCTATTGGTGCTTCAATGCTCCCATGCCCTAGGAATGGTGGAGAAATTGCTATGTCTTGGGGCGTAAGCAGTTTAACGCCATGACTCTGGATAGTATTGCGATCGCTCCCGTGATTTGATTGGGGATTTGGAGTACTTTCCAATCGTAATTTTCCAGCCAAGGCGAGTAATGCCTGGGAGCTTCTTTGCCTGCTCAAAATTTGCTGGCTTTTGGTATCCCTAATTCTGGGCTCTTGTTTAATTGGGATTACTTTTGGTACTTCAGATAGTGGCTCAACTGTCAATGCTGGCTCTACCTGTGAAGTTATCTCTACTCCTGTTGTCTCTAAATCCTTGGAGCATCCCTCCACCGGAGCCGAGTCGGACACTACCATCGGCCTTAAAGACTCCAACTTCTCAGTTTTCTCCTGCTCCCCTTTTCCTATTTCTTTGTCTGAGGGAGTTACATAGCTTTCTCTGTCTTTTTCTTCCTTACTCTCCTGCTCTTTTACTCCCCTAATCTGCTGCAAAAAGGCAATCTCCCCATAAGCCTTCTCATCCAACCCAGCCAGATACTTAGTTAACCGCTTTTGCAGTCTTTCCCTAGCTCGTTGGATACGTTTACGAACGCTATCGTTAGAAATTGCCAGTCGTTGAGCTATCTCTTGGTGAGACAACTCCTGCTCAAAGCGCAAGAGACATACCTGGCGCTGATTCTCGGGCAAATCCTCTAGAGCAGTAAGGATTACCTCTAATAGTTCCCTCTTTTCTACAACTAAATCTGGGCTATCGAATTCGGTAACCAACCCATTCCCCTCTGGCACTGCCATCCCTTCCAGGTTTTCTACTCCGATTGCCCCAGAGTTGTTTTCTCGATGTCGGTCTATACAGAAGTTACGGGCAAATTTGGTCAGCCATCCTTTGAGATTGGTAATCTTTGCGGCAAATTTGGGCAATTTTTCCCAAGCCTTGACCATCATCTCAGAAAGAGTATCTTGTGCTTCAGTGGTATTACCCCCCATCCAGCTCAAGCAGCGATGGTAAAGATAGTCTTTATAGTGTTCCCACAGGGGCCAAAAGGCGCTGCTATCTCCATCAGACAGTTTTTCCAGGAGGGACTCGACCCAAGAAGCGGTATCCTTTTCGGCATTCTCGCCCCTAAAGCTATGAAAACTTTGGATTGTTGCCTGCATACGTCCTGTAGAAGCACAAAAGTTAAGTCGGATGCATTTCAAAGTTGCAAATCAATGTCTTGATGCAGTGGCGCTATGGGGGAAACCCCCTCATGAAGGCGCTGCATCCCGCTGGTTATAGATTTACCAATTGGAAATGCACCCGTATAAGTCTGGCCTATGCAGCCGAGTAAGACAAGTTACGGAAGTAAACTTAAGCCTTCAAGTCCAGTCATAGCTTGGCTTGGGATTTTTGTGAATTTTTTTTTACGCCTTTTTTTTATCATTTTCTTCCTGTTTTCCTTCTCATTTTCTTCCTGTTTTCCTTCTCATTTTCTTCCTGTTTTCCTTCTCATTTTCTTCCTGTTTTCCTTCTTTTAAACTTAACTTGAGCACCTAATACATATTAACTTATGCCCTTAAAATTTTTACCATAAACACACTAACTTCGTCAATTACAAATCACGTTTTTATTAGCTCAATCTTGGGCAAAATGCAATGCCGTGATCAATTCAACCGAAGAGTCTATGACTTTTTGCCCACCAAAGAGCTAGGCTTACCACAGTTAATGCTGGTGGTCAAGGTTAGTATAACCTGTTGTGCATTATTGGACAGCAGCAAGGTAGAAGCAATGCAGCAAGGAAGGTAGCCAGTGCCTTAATAATGTCTAAGAGCCTTAACAGGATTAGACCTGTCAACAAATGAAGCCGAAGAACTAATCTTAGATTTCCGGTATTTGAACAAAAACACAAATTATCTTTCAGCACTAAAATTTTATGAAGATAAATATGCTAATGATAGTGAATTTAGAATAAACTGTCTCGAAACGTCTAAGCAGGTAGTGGAAACACGAACAAATCTTAGTGATTACCGGCTAGAAATTGCTGTTAAGTATCTATTAGCAGAATTGCCTTTGTATTTTAACAGTGTCAGGATTTTGGGTAAAAAATAAGTAGTGTTTTGTTACCGGAATTGCCCCTTGTTCATTCAAACTATTTTTGAAAAAAAGGATGGGATTGTATCGAATAATCCAGGTTACCTTGTTATAGATATTGAATCTAATTAAATAGAGCTTACTGAATCAGATCATGTCCGGTTGAATACTTACACTCTAATCGAATCGAAGGCAGAAGGCAGAAGGCAGAAGTAAAGGAGTAAAGTTTCATCGGAGATGGTTTTTTATAACTAATTATCCGGAGATAATATCAAGCCGTTGGCCGTAGGCCACGCTACTTCAGGTGCTGTCAGGCGTCAGCTGAATGCTTACATGAATACTTACAATTTTATCCTGCAATTATCCCAATTCCAGATACTAGCTAAAATTGTTACCATTCTAATCGTTAGATTGTAACTAATTATTACAAATTTTATAGATTGCCTTGATTTTTTTATTTTAGGTTGACAACAACCCTAGCCAATTGTTATACTATACTCATAACAAAAAGAGCCGCGCTCTTCGGCGAGCAACCAGGAAGCGCGGCTCTCCCCCCAAAGTAAACTTTAGGTAACTCTATCATGCCAGAAAAGCGATGCAGCGCGGTCTTGGGGGTTTCCCCCATGAGCGACTGCATCAAGACGCGATTAGTTGATCATCCCATCGATTACCACGAAGCGATGGAGCGCCTTGAGCAGCTTGCCCAGAGGGATTCCAAGCCCGAAAATTCCTATCCCTATCCCATCACCGAGCGATGCAGCGCGGTCTTGGGGGTTTCCCCCATGAGCGACTGCATCAAGAAGCGAGAGCAAATCCTAATTCGACTGTACAGTTACTGGGAATCGGGTATGACACCGCAACGGTTTTCTCAAAAGTGGGACATAACTCCAGAAGATATGGCTTTAATCTGCTCCTGTTCCACTCAAACCGTCAACGGCTGGTTTAACACCAGTCGTCGCTGTTACCCTCCCACTCCTGGTCACTTGCGCCATCTCGCCATTATGGATTTCTTGCTGGAAGATTTTGAGACAATTCCGAAAGAGTTATTGGAGCGATTGTTCTCGAAGGAGGTCAGAATGTAGAATTTAGAATGAAGAATTTAGAATGAAGAATTTAGAATGAAGAATGAAGAATGAAGAATGTAGAATGCATAATTTAGAATGGTGAAGGTAGAATGGTGAAGGTAGAATGGTGAAGGTAGAATGGTGAAGGTAGAATGGTGAAGGTAGAATGGTGAAGGCAGAAGGCAGAAGGCAGAAGGCAGGATTTCCAATTCTAAATTCCCAATTCCCAATTCCCAATTCCCAATTCTAAATTCTATTGAATTCTAAATTATGCATTATTAATTCCCAATTCTAAATTCTAAATTCTACATTCTAAATTCTAAATTCTACATTCTACATTCTCTGCGCCACTCTGCTGCTTTTCGATCCATCTCTTTGATGAACCCATCTTTTCCATCCATATAGGCTTCAATATTGTCTGGATATTTCTTAGCAAGTTCTCGCTTAAGTTCACCGTATTTTTGGGCATCCTTAGGATGGGCAATCAGATAATCTCGAAAGGCTAAGTGGCGCTCTACCTCTACCGAATTAACCTCAAACATATGAACATGATGTGTTCTGATTCCTATTTGATTATGTTTCCGGAAATAACGACGACCTGGTATGCCGTATTCACCCATTCCTTCATAGCCTATTGTCTCCATTGCTGAACTATTTTCATCTACTTTGGTAATGTCTTTGACTTCAACCAAAATATCAATAATTGGTTTAGCATCTAGTTCTGGAATAGATGTACTCCCAATATGGTGTACAGCAACTAAGTTTTCGGCGACGGCAAGGGCAATCTGCTTTGATTCACGCTCAAATTCATCTCGCCACTTGGGGTCATGGGGAACAACTTCTACTTTTATTGACATAACTACAGCATTTTTATTGTAAGTATATGCGCTACGCGAACAGCGGTCAGCCGTCAGCCGTCAGCCGTCAGCCGTCAGCCGTCAGTGATCAGCAGAGGTAACTTAGATGAAACAAATGGTTACCTGTTTTATTCCAAAGCTGAAAGCTGAAAGCTGAAAGCTGATAGCTGATAGCTGAAAGCTGAAAGCTGAAAGCTGAAAGCTGATAGCTGAAAGCTGAAAGCTGATAGCTGAAAGCTGATAGCTGAAAGCTGATAGCTGATAGCTGAAAGCTGAAAGTTGATAGCTTACGACTATACCTGCTAAAGAAGTAGAGAGCTGAGCGATTATTAAGCAGAAATTAAAGAAAGAAATCTAACGATTTGCCCAACTGGGTAACCTGTTAAGTATGGTTTTAGTGAATTCTCCCTCCGCTAACATGCGCGGGTATAGCGGGGGCTTCAAAGACGAGCGCCCTGATGTGGGTGTTCGTTTTTGAATTTCCTGGTTATGCTTCGTTACCGAAGTTTGCACCACTTACCTAGCGTTCACACGCCCCGGCAGATCGATTGCTCAGGCAGTTTCCAGTTCCCGATGTTCCACGGGTAAAGTTTGATGTTTTGCGATTCCCCGGTTGCAAATTACTTGAGCGCTAGCTACGTCTCTAGGCTTGACAGAACAGCAGTTATCGCAACGGTGAATCCGATCAGCGAGTGTTTTTTTAACAGTTACACCGCAATCGGGGCATTCTTGAGAAGTTCCACGGTGATCAACCGTGTCGAAAAACTTCCCAAGTTTCAACGCGACAGTCTTAGTAATCTGACGCAATTCACCTAAACCAGCGTCTAAGGTATGTTTACCCAACATCCCCTTAGCCATTGTCCGAAAATCAATGTCTTCAAAGAAAATACTGTCACACTCAGCTAGCAGCTGATGAGCCAGTTTGTAATGGTGATCTCTTCTTTGAGCCGCTACAGTTCGGTGAAGTCTCGCTACTTTCAACTGAGCTTTACGGTAGTTAGCTGATCCCTTTTGTTTCCTGTTTAAGCGACGTTGCAGCAATTTAAGCTTGCGTTCTGCTTTGACTTTGAACCGGGGACGCTTTACCTGTAAGCTATCTGAAGTGGCGACAAGGTAATCAAGTCCAAGATCAACACCAATAGCGTGACCGTGGAACCCAACTGACGGAACATTAACATCACACTGGATGCAAATATTGCAATACCAGTGATCCGCTTTTTTGATGACCCGAACATTTTTAATTTTGAAACCATCCGGGATCGGACGATGAAGATTAATTGTCACTTTTCCCAGTTTGGGAAGCTTGATCACGTTGTTTTGAGCATCTAATGGTGAAGTTTTGAACTGAGGAAATAATGTTGATCTCAGCTTCCCTGGTTTCTTAAACCGTGGATATCCAAAACCACGTTCACGCATAAAATCAAACCCTTTGTGAAGCTGTTTGATAGTGCATTGCAGGTTTTGGGCAGGCACCGCTTTCAGTCGTGGGTTTGTCTTTTTAGCTTTAGCTAATTCAGCATTCTGCTTATATTCGGACGGATACGGTTCATCGGGTGGAATTACATATTCACTAACGATTGAACACCGATCAATCGGACACTTCCGGCTGTTTGACCAGTCTTTAATCTGCCTCAAAGCGTAGTTGTAAACCCTTCGAGACGTTTCGAGCCAGTCACACAGGGTGATCGCCTGTTCAGCATCGGGATAAATACGATATTGGTAGTTCAATCTCAGCATACCCATAGTATAGCTAGTTCTACTAGCAACCTCACCATCCGTAGACTAAAAAATTGGTAAAGTTAAGGGCAAGTGGATGAATCCCACTTGCCCTTAACAACCCCCAACCCTAGTTAGACTTAGCCTGGGCTAGGTCTAGACTACCTAAATAGATATCAGTAATTTCCCATAACTATGTCACAACCCACTATAGAATCAATCCTTCAAGAAGAACGGCTGTTCCCGCCACCGACTGACTTTTCTGAGAATGCCCAGATTAAGAGCATGGCGGAGTATCAGCAACTGTATGAACAAGCCAAAGCTGACCCCCAAGGGTTTTGGGCCCAGCTTGCAGACCAAGAACTAGACTGGTTTCAAAAGTGGGATACGGTATTAGATTGGCAACCCCCCTTTGCCAAGTGGTTTGTTGGTGGAAAGATTAATATTTCTTACAACTGTCTTGACAGACACCTCACTACCTGGCGTCGGAATAAAGCTGCCCTGATTTGGGAAGGGGAACCGGGAGACTCCCGCACCCTAACCTATGCCCAGTTACACCGGGAAGTTTGCCAGATGGCAAATGTGATCAAACAACTGGGAGTGAAAAAAGGCGATCGCGTTGGCATTTATATGCCCATGATTCCGGAAGCTGCCATTGCCATGCTGGCCTGTGCTAGAATTGGTGCTCCCCACACGGTTGTTTTTGGTGGCTTTAGTGCTGAAGCCCTAAAAGACCGACTGGTAGATGCTCAAGCTAAATTAGTAATTACTGCTGATGGGGGCTGGCGCAAAGACAAGATTGTTCCTCTCAAGATCCAAGTTGATCAAGCCCTAGAGAATAATGGCGCACCTACTGTAGAAAACGTCCTAGTGGTAGAACGCACCAAGCAAGGGATTGACATGGAACCAGGACGAGACCACTGGTGGCATGACTTGCAACCGGGAGCATCTGCGGATTGTCCAGCGGAACCCATGGATAGTGAAGATATGCTCTTCATTCTCTACACTAGCGGTACCACCGGTAAACCGAAAGGGGTCGTTCACACTACTGGTGGCTATAACCTCTACACCCACATGACTACCAAGTGGACCTTTGACCTCAAAGAGACCGATGTCTACTGGTGTACTGCTGATGTTGGCTGGATTACCGGACACAGTTACATTGTCTATGGTCCATTGTCCAATGGTGCTACTAGCCTGATGTACGAAGGGGCTCCCCGTCCTTCCAATCCCGGTTGCTTGTGGGATGTGGTAGAAAAATATGGAGTCACTATCTTCTACACTGCGCCCACTGCGATTCGTGCCTTTATTAAGATGGGAGACCAGCATCCCAACGCCCGTGATTTATCGTCCCTACGTATCCTAGGAACTGTCGGTGAACCGATTAACCCAGAAGCCTGGATGTGGTATCATCGAGTGATTGGGGGAGAACGTTGTCCCATTGTCGATACTTGGTGGCAAACTGAAACCGGAGGCTTTATGCTCACCCCCTTACCCGGTGCTACTCCCACTAAACCCGGTTCCGCTACCTTCCCCTTCCCAGGCATTATTGCTGATATTGTGGATTTAGACGGCAATCCAGTTGGGGACAATGATGGTGGTTATTTAGTTATCAAACATCCTTGGCCAAGTATGATCCGTACTGTCTATGGCAATGATGACCGTTTCCGCCGCACCTATTGGGAACATATCCAGCCAAAAGATGGCCAATACTTCTATTTTGCTGGAGATGGTGCCAGAAAAGACCCCGATGGCTATTTCTGGGTTATGGGTCGTGTCGATGATGTGTTGAATATCTCTGGTCACCGCTTAGGAACCATGGAAGTGGAGTCAGCACTAGTTTCTCATCCTTCTGTAGCTGAAGCGGCTGTAGTCGGTAAACCTGATGAGCTAAAAGGGGAAGATGTGTTTGCCTTTGTGACCTTAGAAGGCAGTTATAGGGCTAGTGACGAACTCAAGCAAGAACTAAAGCAGCACGTAGTCAAAGAAATTGGTGCGATCGCACGTCCTGGTGACATTCGCTTTACTGATGCTTTGCCCAAGACTCGTTCCGGAAAGATTATGCGACGGCTATTGCGATCGCTAGCTGCAGGTCAAGAGGTAGCTGGAGATACCTCCACTCTAGAAGACCGCAGTGTTTTGGATAAGTTACGGGAAGGGTCTTGATTTTGGTCTCTCCTCCTTCTCTGGAGGAGAGTTTAAAAGAGCGCGAATTTGAAATTAATCAACCATACAGGACTTACGCAGGCAATCTATATGTAGGCTGTCTAAGTCCTGTTCAAATCGGAAAGATTAATCAGGAAATTTGTCTTTTAAAGCTTGATAAAATCCTTGATCAAACCTTTGTCTGTCTACTAGATCTAAAGAAGCCAAAATCCCAAACTATTCTCCAAAATCGTTTCTTGTTGCCTGTTACCTGTTGCTTGTTATTTATTTCTCCAAAACTTTTATTTCTAGACAGAGGAGCTGCAATCCGTAACACTTTCTCCAGTAATGAAGGAAAGAAACGCTGACACCATACAGCTAAATGACTTTGCCATCCGACTAAAATTTCCGATGAGTTCTTCTCCAGTTTGGCGACTAACACCTTAGCGACTTGTTGGGGAGTCATCGGCAACACCCAGCGAAACAACTGTAATCCCCGCGCCATATCAGTATCTGTCAACGATGGCAGTAAAGCGATTACTCGAATATTTTGTGGCGCTAACTCTCCTCGTAAGGCTTGGGTAAAACCAACAATTCCAAACTTGGTAGCGGAATAGCTTGCCATCGTCGGTGCTGCTACTTTACCCATTAAACTAGAAACATTGACAATAGTCCCTTCTCGTCGTGCTGCCATGCGTCTCCCAATCAGACGAGTCATGGTGTACATACCCATTAAATTTGTAGCGATTTCTTCTTCTAAATTTTGCAGTTTGGATTCTAGAAAAGGAGCTTGATGAGCAACGCCAGCACAGTTAACCAACAAATCAATTGGTCCGTAACTTCGCCAAGCTCGTGCGATCGCCTTTGGCGCGGCAAAGCCGATTGCAATATTGACTCCTACTATTTGGGTCATACCAAATCCTGTTTCCACACCCCCCTTATCCGCATAGCAATAGATTCATGGCCTACAAAGATTTGATCGATTTTTATAAAGGGGTTTTGACAAACGGATTTGGTATCAGATCTAAAACGAGTGTCACAACTAGTACACCTTGTCGTTCAATCTCAGCCGCCACTTCTGCTAAACTTGCGATTTCGCGCCACCAACAGTAAGCGTCTTATTCCTTGTTGGGCTAACTCCAGAGCGATCGCTCTGCCAATACCACGAGAGGCTCCGGTAACCAGAGCAGTTTTCCCCTGAATCTTCATGTGCTACAATACCTATAGTTGAAAATAAGTAAAAGTTAAAAACCAGCAAGCATCCGATGCTAAGATGCTTCGCTAAAGCCACTGAGAGTGAAATTAGTCACCGTAAAGTTAGCCAGCGTGAAGTTAGTCACCGTCAAGTGTTGCTCCCACGCAACCGTTATCCGTAGGCAGTTCAAAATTGGTAAAGACTACCTACAAATAATTGATAATTGATGGCAACAGCCTTATCCCCGACCCTAGCTATCGGACTATTGGCTAAGGGAGTCAGAAAAGCGGCAATTTGCCATTCAGTCTGGTGGATAACTGGTTAAGATATTTCTCGCCGGTTTGTTGCGGAAACTTGGTAAGAATCAGTGGTCGAAATATCCTTTAAATCATTCTGGCATCACTTAATCGATCCGTAGCCAGAATCTGTGTTGATGTAGAGCATGGTTGGTACCCTCCTTGAAATGAGTATTAACCAGAAACTAAGCCATAAGCCTACAGTAACAACAGCAACTCTCAACTGCAACATATATTAACATAAAACTATTGTTTTTTACATTTATATACGAAAAATTCATACATCAATTAGGATGAAGCAGTTAGTCAATATTGGTTAAAACCATTACCAAATATAGGTTTGAGTCGTTTTATTCCTGAATTTTGTTTTTTTGTTCAATAAGAAAAAATATGAGAAAATTAACAAAGTGTTCAGGTAGATAGAAAAAATCCGCTCATCCTAGACCTGGCTAGTCGTGGGATCAGCGGGTCATTTTATTCAAGTAGATTAAAAATTTCCGCTCATCCTAGACCTGGCTAGTCGTGGGATGAGCGGTTCATTGTCAGATAAGTGTTAAATAACTAGTAAGTACACAAGTACAACAATTACACACAACTGTGAATGCCGATAGAGGGAAGAGTTGCCAAAATGAACTCACCCCCCACCAAGAATAGCATTACACAGTAGCATTACATAGTAGCATTACACAGTCATGATGTCTTTTTCTTTAGCCGCGAACACTTCATCAACTTTTTTTGTGTATTTATTCGTCAACTTCTGAATCTCGTCCTGCAAATCCCGTGACTCATCCTCAGAGATTTCCTTATTTTTGTCCTGTTTTCGGACAGAGTCAACGGCATCACGACGGATATTGCGAATCGAGACTCGACCTTCCTCCGCAAACTTACTTGCCATTTTGACAAATTCTTTACGGCGCTCACTAGTGAGTGGAGGAATATTTAACCGCACAACTTCACCATTGTTGTTTGGAGGCAAATCCAGATCCGAAAGAGTAATTGCTTTCTCGATCTGGCTCAGCATACTTTTGTCGTAAGGTTGGATGGTGATTGTACTAGCGTCTGGCGTGTTGATATTAGCCAAAGATTTCAGGGGGGTTGGGGTACCATAGTACTCAACCATCACCCGATCCAATAGACTAGTACTGGCACGACCAGTCCTAATGGTATTGAACGCTCGTTGAGTTGCCTCAACAGCTTTCTGCATACTGGTTTCGACATCAGCTAATTTCACAGGAACCTCCCACAATTGTTCCAACAGTTTCTCCCATAACAGCGCGGTGAATATTACCCCGCACCCTTAGATCAAATACCATAATTGGGAGGTCATTCTCTTTACATAATGCGATCGCAGTACTATCCATCACCCGCAAATCCTGACTTAGGACATGGCTGTAGGTCAGGCTCTGATACCGTCGGGCCTTAGGATTCAGCTTAGGATCACAATCATAAATACCATCGACTTTAGTTGCCTTAAATATTACCTCAGCATCGATTTCTGCCGCTCGTAAAGCAGCGGTGGTGTCAGTGGTAAAAAAGGGATTACCACTACCTGCACCAAAAATAACCACTCGTCCCTTTTCCAGGTGGCGAATGGCACGACGCCTGATATACGGTTCTGCCACTTCCTGCATTTCGATTGCAGTTTGCACCCGTGTCGGGATATCGTTTCGTTCTAGAGCATCTTGCAAAGTCAAGGCATTCATCACTGTGGCAATCATACCGATATAGTCAGCAGTTGCCCGATCCATCCCCCCTGCTGCAGCTTTAAGTCCGCGAAAGATATTGCCACCACCAACAACGATTGCCATTTGAACACCTTCATTCAAAACGGCAGCGACTTCAGCTGCGATTTCCTGAACCACTTCCGGTGAGATGCCGTAGCCCAAATTGCCCATCAAGGCTTCACCGCTCAATTTTAGTAAAACCCTTCGGTATTTTATCCCCATGCCACGACTCTTTGTTATGAAATTGTTATCCACATCAAGATAACAGTCAAATTTGCCATTCGTCATGGGTCATAGCTGATCGCTGATCGCTGATCGCTGATTTTTAATCCCAGCTTAAGGATTATTAGAGGTCTAACCGCTGGAAACCCCGTCTCTTTAAAGCGGGTATCAAAGTGAACAGCGCGCTTTTAGCCGTGAAAAGATTTCCTAGAAGATTCCGGAATCATCGTCAAAACCAATGTATAATAAATTATAGAGTACAGGCGGCAAAACCGTTGGCTCAACCGGGGTAGAGACCCGCAATTGATTGACCATAAAGTAGTAATGCTCGGAGGGTAGGGAATCTCCTCCTTAAAAACCCAATCATCAATTAACAGTTGGTGTGTGAACCCAGAAAAATCACTATGCACGAGAAAACGGTACGGTGGGGTTAGAAGTTACCGTAATCAGAGGGTCGCCTTTATAGTTAGTCGGCTATGAGTAAAAAGTTTTAACCTTTGTGATTAAGGCGACCCTCTGATAAGGTTTCGTTTCCGGCACACCGGAACCAAGTGAAAAGGAAGAGAAACGGACTTTTTAAGGCACTTCCTATTAAGTAGCTAAACCCTTAAGGAGAATCGCCCTCTGGGTCTGTCGTGAATTGACTAGGAACTTGGTTTTGACGGGTTTTTGGTTAAGTATTGTCCTATTTTTGGCGGCGTCATAGATAGGAACACGGCGGTTTAAGGCGGCTCGTTGATCTAGGAATCCCCGCGCCTTTAGATCGGGGAGTGTCAACGCCACTGAATAGGACTACCAGTTACTTTAGTTGATTGTGTTGAAATCTCTTGCCCTGCTAAAAGAGACGCGATCGCACTGTGTAAGTAATGGGCTTGTACTGCGTCACCATCTTGGGGATTATCATCAATTGACCCATTATAGCATACAATTCCCTTATGGTCAATTAAAAATGCCTCAGTGGTTTTCTGGGCACCAAAGCTGTGAGCTACATCTTGAGTTGGATCCCAAAGGTAAGGAAAATTCAATTGCTGATCTTGGCAGAACTGCTTCATCTCCTCAAAACTCTCTGCGGGGTACTGATAAACATCATTGGCATTAATGCCCACTAGGGTAAAACCTTGATGTTCAAACTCGTCTTGAATGTGTTTGAGTCTTGGGATGTAGGAATTGACATAGGGGCAGTTGTTGCCTAAGAAAATAACTCCCACTCCTGAAAAACGTTCTAAGTAACGGCAGAGATGGTGAACCTGCTCATCAGTTCCCGGCAATTCAAAATCCGGAGCATAACTGCCAATGGTGATGATGATTTTTTCTATAGTCATGGGTGATGGGTGATGGGTGATGGATCATGGGTCAACCCCCTTTACAATGCAAGCTTTGGTTAAGGGGAGATGATGCGATCGCTAATTAGCTCATAGACGAATTTAGCATCAAGGGTAAATTTCCCGACCCAATTCTTAATCGAGCCTATTCCACCTGCTCAGAATCTAAAAGAGCTTCTGGAGCATTTTGCCAACCTTCACCATAGGTTGTCGCGGCTCAATAGGCAATCCGTAAAATCACCACTCCTGCAGCTGACTATTTACTAGAAAACTAAACACTGAAAGCCCGGCATCTTTAGATTAGATCGGGGATGAAAGTGACCAGCGAGTTTAGTCGCCGTAAAAAAACTTCTATCAAGAGGTTGTCGCTACATTAGCGCCATAGTATAATTGAAGTATAGGGTACAGGCTGAAAAACCGCAGGCTGAGCCGGGAGAGAGACCCGTAACTTACCGACCTGAAAGTAGTAATGCCCGGAGGGTAGGGAAAATCCTCCTTAAAAACCCAACCATTGGCCTATGGCCACGCTACGCGAACGACTACCAATCGGTGTGTGAACCCAGCAAGACAAAACTTGAGAAAACAACGGTACGGCGGGGCACGCCGAAACCAGGTGAAACAGGGAAGCAACGGACTTGATAAGGCACTTCTCAATAAGTAACTAAACGCCCAAGGAGATTAGCCCGCTGGGTCTTTTGTGAGCTAAACTCAAACCTTGGTTTTGACGGGGCTTTGGTTTAGATATTGCTTAGTTTTTGGCAGCTTCAAAGATTAAGACACAAAGGTTTAAGGCCGATCGTAGATCTGGGAATCCCCGTCTCTTTAGAGCGGGGAGTGTCAAAAAATGTAAAGGTAACGCTATGGCATAACTTGGGATTTTTTGATCATGTCCTCCTCTTTCACAGCCCCAATCAGGGATCAGATTGAAACAAAAACCTGGATTTGGCAGGGCTTTTCTATTGGGTATAAAGCTTACGGTCATTCTGGACCAGCTGTGGTTATGGTCCATGGCTTTGGGGCATCTTCCGGACATTGGCGCAAGACCTTGCCAGTGTTGGGGGAAACCTGCCGATGTTATGCCATTGATTTGATTGGCTTTGGGGCTTCAGCTAAACCGACTCCTGGTATAGAAATAGACTACACCTTTGAAACCTGGGGGCAACAAATTGCCGATTTCTGTCGGGAGGTGGTTGGTGGTCCGGCGTTTTTAGTCGGAAACTCTATTGGTTGTATTGCGCTGATGCAAACCGCTGTAGATAATCCAGAGCTAGCCAAAGGAGTCGCCCTGCTCAACTTTTCTCTACGACTACTCCATGAGCGTAAACGGGCTGAACTGCCTTGGTATCAGCGTCTTGGCGCACCACTACTTCAACGATTCTTAAAGATTAAGTGGGTTGGCCAGTATTTTTTTAGTCAGCTGGCTAAGCCTAAAGTAGTGCGTAATATTCTGTTGCAAGCCTACTGTCGTCCAGAAGCCGTCACTGATGAACTGGTTGATCTAATCATGGCACCAGCAGCTGATCCCGGTGCAGCTGATGTTTTTATTGCCTTTACTAGCTATTCTATTGGACCACTACCAGAAGACCTGATCCCAATTTTGCCTTGTCCTGCGATCATACTATGGGGCAGCAAAGACCCCTGGGAACCCATTGACTTGGGACGAGAATTAGCGAAATTCCCCACTGTAGAAAAGTTTATTCCTTTAGAAGGTTTGGGTCATTGTCCCCAAGATGAAGCACCAGAGATAGTCAACCCGATTTTGCTCAATTGGATTGGGGAAAATCCGGTTTAAGGTTACCCAGTTGAAGGTTTAAGGTTACCCAGTTGAAGGTTGAAGGTTGAAGGTTAGCTGGTTGAAGGTTGAAGGTTAGCTAGTTGAAGGTTTAAGGTTTAGTAAGCATTCAGCTATCAGCTATCAGCGTGTCGCGTATCAGCTATCAGCTCACAGCTCACAGCTATCAGCTATCAGCGTGTCGCGTATCAGCTCTCAGCTCTCAGCTCTCAGCTTTTGAATAAAATAAGCTGACGGCTGACAGCTGACTGCTGACAGGTAGTAGGGTGGGCAAATACCAAGCCAATGACCATTTAATCTGGAATTCTGTCATTTGCCCACCCTACAATAACTATAGCTTTTGAATAAAATAAGCTGACGGCTGACCGCTGACGGCTGACCGCTGACGGCTGAATGCTTACAAGGTTTAATGTTGAAGGTTACCCAGTTGAAGGTTTAAGGTTTAATGTTGAAGGTTACCCAGTTGAAGGTTTAAGGTTTAATGTTGAAGGTTACCCAGTTGAAGGTTGAGTTAACAACAATCGCGATCGCAAATCCGCCAACACCCCCCCAACTAACCTAACATTCAACCTTGGCCTTTCGGCCACGCTACGCGAACAACCCTTTAACAACCTTCAACCCTTTAACAACCTTCAACCTTCAACTATCCTTAACTGGTACCAGCTCTAATTGATAGCGATAGAGAGCCACAGGTTTTTCCAATGCTTTAAAGTAATCGGGGTCTTGTGGTGAAAGGTAAACCGCTGTGACTTGGTCAGCTTTAATGATCGGAGTAGGTGATTTATGGAACTGATATGCTGTTGTGGTTTCTACTTCGTTGAAAAAAGGTCGGCGAGTACCGCGAAAGACTTGGTTGACAACTTCTGTAGCATTGAACTGATCCGGAGCTGGTATTTCAGAAGCACGTCCAGTAATCACCGAAACTAGTTGGCTCCCGGTGCGCAGAATGGTAATCTGACGATTAGGGGAATTGGGGTCTACTTTGACGGCTCTAATTATGCGATCGCCTAAGTAAGCCCTAGCAATATTCAACCCATTGAACGCTCGGTCAGCAACCACCTCTTCAGCAACCACCTCTGAGGTAGGTTTTAATACTGATCGATTTTTTCTAGAACGTCGAGTTCTAAACGGAATAAACCAATCCCCAAGCCCTGAGCTTGATTTCCCAACTTGTTGAAACCGCACCAGAAAACTAATTGGCTCTTGTAGATGATTGCGATTACCTTCAAATCCTGGTGTCACTATTTCTGGTGCTAGAGGTGCTATCTGCTCGATCAGGGTGCTGGTAACTTTCCAAGTCCCCTTCATCCAAGTGGGATATACCAAATCCCCGGTCGCCGCTGTGACTGGCGGTTTGCTTTTCCAATCGGGAAACTGACCTAAACGCTCAGCTAACTCTCCTGCCTGAGCCTCACCACCAGCCAGGAGCAAGGTTAACACCAGACATAATCCCAGAATTCTTCTCACACCAACATTCCTCTCACCTTAGACTGGTCAGCTATCTTGCCCGTAAGGCAGGTCGCCCCATCTAATCAAGAATCAACGCCAGAGGGGAGTGCTGACCATTACCATTTTAACTTTGGGTGTATGCGCTATCGGTGTTTCCACTGAGATATCCTTTTAGATATTCCTTAGCCTAATCTAGGGCTAAATGTCAAGTATAGTTCACTCTCGCGAGAACTGTCCAAAATTTGTAGAGTTCTTCCTAATCAATAGATTTTACTTACTTTTATTTCAATTCCTGGTAATTAAAAATTAGTCTAATCGGCTTACCATAAGATAGCTTTAAACTATGTGGCTATATCAAAAATATTTAGTGAAGTTAATATAAATTAACCGGAACAAAGTTAATCAGTAATGTTCATAATAAAAGAGTATATGTAATACTAGTGTATATACTGATATCTTCATAAAGGCTTCAAAATTTCAGTTAAGCTAACCAGCCTGATGTTTACCAAACCCTGACTCAGAGTACTATTCCCCTCAGTATTGTGATTCAGTGTGATTCAGTGTGATTCAGTGTGATTCACTCCTAAGCAGCTGATACCCCAGGGTGCATCTGACCTCAGCTTAAAAACAGACGTATTAGGAAATTGCTAATCTCATCCTGTAGTTGACTAATGCATTTTTGAATTCAGGATAGCCAATTCAAAACGATATTACCCATGAGCCAAATCAAATTAGCTGTGAGTCAAATCAGCCAGTCCCTGGCAGCCGTATCTTTGTTGGTAGCCCATATTGGTGTGATGCCAACTCAAGCACAGATTAAAGCCGATGATAGCACTCCGACCCAAGTCACCTCCGATGGCAATCAATTTGATATTGATGGTGGCATCCGCTCTGGAGATAATATCTTTCACAGCTTTGAGGAGTTTGGTCTAGACCAAGACCAAATCGCTAACTTCCTATCTCAACCGGGTATAAAAAACATTCTGAGTCGGGTCACCAGTCGTAATGCTTCTGTGATCAACGGTCTGATAAAAATCACAGGGGAGGGCAACCCTAACCTGTTTTTAATGAACCCAGCAGGCATAATTTTTGGTGCTAATAGCCAGCTGGATGTCCCCGGTTCATTCACCGCAACTACCGCAACCAGCATTGGCTTTGGTGATGAGAATTGGTTTAATGCCTTTGGTGACAATGACTACTCTACCTTAGACGGTACACCCAGTGCCTTTGCGTTTGGAACATCCGAGACACCGGGACTAATTTTTAATGAGGGTAAGCTAGAAGTCGCAGCAGGCAATAACCTGACTTTAATCGGTGGTACTGTCATCAACACCACTGAACTGGAGCTTCCAGAAGGAACAATTACTATAGCTACGGTGCCTGGGGGAAGTTTGGTAAAAATTAGCCAGGAAGGAAGTTTGCTGAATTTGGAAGTTGAACCCCTACCCTCAGATCCTTCCAGACCAGAACAATCTTTTACACCGCTCTCTTTACCGAAGCTATTAACCGGGGATGGTGTCAGTCATGGCACAGAATTCACGGATAATGGTGATAATACGGTGACCTTGACTAGTTCTGGCATTACTGTAGCGCCTGGGGATGTAACTGTTAAGGACCTAAAAGCACAAACTGCCTTCCTGTCTGCCAACAACAACCTGACTCTCAGGGAAAGCCAGCTATCTAGCACGGGGGACTTAACCTTATTAGCAAAAGAGACCGTACTGATCAGGGACACACCAGAGAATTCCTTCCAAGCGGTAGCAGGAGGAAACCTCAAGATTCAGGGAGATGGGGGCATTAAGATTAACCAGGATGGAACCATTGAGCGGTATGGGGGCATTGATATCCAAGCACTGAAGAATCCCAACACCCGCTTCCAGAGTGGTGGCAACTTGACATTAGTCAGCGATGGCAAGATCTCTACAGATGCTCACTTTGCCAGTGGCGGTAATTTCTCAATTGAGAATTTAGCTGGTGAACCAGGCGACTTTGTTAGCCTCCAAGACCCAATTATCACTGCTGACGGGGATGTTACGTTTGGGGATTACACAGGGTCTTCTCTTAAAGTAGAGTCCACAGGAAATATTGAAGGTGGGAATATCAAAATCACCGCACCAGATACTGGGCTAGCTGATTTAGATCCAGATTCAGCTTCAGATATTGGCCAATCAGATATTAACACTTTAAGAAGTAGTCGTGCCGTGATTTTGAGGGCGGGCTTGACTCAAGATGAATTGACCAATCAAGTTACCGACAATTCTGGAGATGCTTCATCCAATCAAGTTCCAGGAAATTCTGGAGATGCTTCATCCAATCAAGTTACCGACAATAAGGCTGGAGATTCTTCATTAGGCAGTATCACTATTGGTAATATCGACACCAGTAATCCAAATAATGGTCGTGATAATAATGCTGCTGGAATTGAAAATAATAATGCTGGTCCTGTGATCTTATCGGCTCAAGGTGACATTATTTTTCGCAATAGTGATCCTTCCAATTTGTTTACCCAAATAAGAACCACAGAAAGAAATGGTAATAATTCTGGTAATGTATTTTTGGAAACCAAAAATGGCTCTATTAAGATAGAGGCAGCAAGACTCGATATCATCACCGAGGTTTCAGGGGGTGGGAATGCTGGTAAAGTAACGTTTCAGGTTCCAAATTTAAAGAATATCCTAGATAATATCGACTCTGAGAAGTTGCAGATCAACACTTCTGGTCGGGATGGTGGTAATGCTGGTGATATAGAGTTTGTTAGTCAGGAACAGTTCACCTCAGAGCAGCAACAAAACATAGAAAAAGGAATCCAGGCAGTTTTAGATGTTTCCGGTGGAGGGAAGGCAGGTAAGTTGAGGTTTAGCCGTTCCCCCGAATCTGAGACGAACCCTGACCCTGGCCCTGAGCTGATCGACCCTGACCCTGAGCTGATCGACCCTGGCCCTGAGCTGATCGACCCTGGCCCTGAGCTGATCGACCCTGGCCCTGAGCTGATCGACCCTGGCCCTGAGCTGATCGACCCTGACCCTGGCCCTGACCCGATAGAGCCTGGCCCTGACCCGATAGAGCCTGAGCCTGACCCGATAGAGCCTGAGCCTGACCCGATAGAGCCTGAGACTGACCCGATAGAGCCTGGCCCTGACACTAAGACTATCTTGGACACAGATAGTGAAACATCCCCTGAAACAAGTGAGTCCAACGGTGGAAAAAGTGGTAACGATACTCCCGTTTCCCCCTCTGACAAGACGGCTATCAGTGACATCCAAGAGTCCTCTAGTGAAGAAGTTTCACCTGAAAGTGACCCAGTTTATTTAATTGAAGAAGCCTTCACCAAAGAGTATGAGTCACACTTTAAGCGACCGTTCAAGACCAAAATCAACACTCAGAATGATGTCCGCAATCGGACTCGGGAGCTTGAGAGGGAGACAGGGTTAAAGACTGCGGTGATTTACGTCAGTTTTGTCGAAAATTCCAGTACCTTACCAGGCACTCGATGTCAAACTCCCTCAATCCCTGTTGCCAAAATCGACCGACGGTTTGGTTACCGACTCTCTGAGGTGCCTCAAGCACCAGAGCGTTGCTTACCACAAGCAAACGACCAGCTGGAACTTTTGGTAATCACCGCTGAAGGTAATCCAATTCTGCGGCGAATCAATGGTGCCAGTCGTGATCAAGTCCTAGCTGTGACCAATAGATTTCAGCGATCGCTTAGCAATCCCCACAGCTTGGATGCCAAAGGCCACCTAAACCAAGCTGAGCAACTTTATCAATGGATCATAGCGCCCTTACAGAAGGAATTAAATGACCGCAAGATTCAGAGCCTAATATTTGCTATGGATCAGGGTTTGCGCTCCCTACCTATAGCAGCTATCTACGATGGGCAACAATATCTGGTTGAGAAGTATGGTGTTAATTTGGTGCCTAGTCTGAGCTTAACCTATTCTCGTCACACAGATGTTAGACCATTCCGGGTTCTGGCAATGGGAGCATCGAAATTTCCTTATCAACAGCCTTTGCCTGGGGTAGAAGTGGAGTTAACCACCATCACTGAAACACTGTGGAAAGGTCGCTCTTTTCTCAACGAAGCCTTTACTCTGGAAAATTTAATGGCTCAACGACAACAGAGGCAATATGGCATCATTCACCTAGCCACCCATGCAGAGTTCAACTCGGGAACTCCTAACAATTCCTACATTCAGATGTGGAACCGCAAACTAAGGCTGTATGAAATGAAAAATCTACTTTATGAGCCATCGGTAGAGTTGTTGGTACTCAGCGCTTGCCGAACCGCTTTGGGCAATCGAGAAGCGGAGTTGGGTTTTGCTGGGTCAGCCTTTCAGGCAGGAGTTGACTCGACTTTGGCAACCCTTTGGTATGTCAGTGATCAAGGTGCTCTGGGGCTGACTACTGAGTTTTACCGTCAGTTGAGAAAGACATCGAGTAAAAGCGAAGCCTTGCGACAGGCACAGTTAGCAATGATTCAAGGCAATGTGCGTATCGAGAATAATCAGTTATATGGCTCGGGCAAGAATATCTCGTTACCGCCAGAATTGTCAGGACCAGGAAAACAAAGCTTTTCTCATCCCTACTATTGGGCTGCTTTCACTCTGGTTGGGGATCCGTAGTTAATAGCAATTCTTCACTGTTCATAATTTTGATAAGCAGTAACAATCCTCTGAACGAGGGGATTACGGACAACATCCTTATTAGTTAGTTCGCAGAAAGCAATGCCTTCTACAGATTTTAATATTTTTAGGGTGATCGCTAATCCTGAGGGTTGGTTGCTAGATAAATCGGTCTGGGTGAGATCACCAGTCACTACCATCCGAGAACGTGAACCCAAACGAGTCAGAACCATCTTCATCTGGGCTGGTGTGGTATTCTGAGCTTCATCAATAATCACGAAGGCATTATTGAGGGTGCGACCTCGCATATACGCTAGGGGAGCCACTTCAATAATGCCCCGTTCCATTAAATTGGCGGTCTTCTCTGTATCAATCAGTTCATGGAGAGCATCATAGAGGGGGCGCAAATAGGGATTAATTTTCTGCTGCAAGTCTCCTGGTAAAAAGCCAAGTTTTTCACCAGCTTCTACCGCTGGTCGTGTCAGAATCAGTCGTTCATATTGATTATTTAGTAACGCCTGAGCGGCTATTACCACAGCTAGGAAGGTTTTGCCAGTGCCTGCTGGTCCCACGCAGAAGGTGAGGTCATGGGTTAGTACAGCTTTGATATACTGCCGTTGCCGGAAGGTTTTAGCTCGGATCACCTCACCCCGGCGAGTATGAGCCAGCACATCTTGATGTAAATCTTGTAATTCATCCTGTCGCTTGGTATCTAAGGCATGAATTGCGGTTTGGATGTCTACTCCTGTAATTCTCTTACCTTCGAGCCAATAGATTTTAAGCGATCGCACTAGGGATGATACCCGCTCGACCTGTTTCTCGGTGCCAGAAATCAATAACTCTTGCCCTCGCAGCACCAGATGCGCACCGGTTTGCCGTGATAGGGTTTTCAGGTTTTCTTCCTGGTCTCCAACCAAAGCGATTGCACTTTCTGGGCTGGGTAGCTCAATTGTTTTGGATACTTCACTCAAGGTTTATCAACTACAGGCTTCAGTCTCAACTATCAAAGTTAACTGGTAACTTAAGTAACTTAATATACAACTCAATCTACCAATCTTGACCAATCTTCAAGGTTTCCTGCCATTGGTAATGAGAGGTACAGCAGCAGGATGTTTTTTACTCCCTTTTCTCCATGGTCCTCTCATTACCGAAACCTTCAAAACTAGAGCACTAGGAGGGAAATCTTGGAATTACTCTAGGTCTGGACACTCGGCGAGGTAAACTTCTTCTGACAATGGATCTACGACTAGGGCCATTGTCTCGACGAGGGCTACTACCTGAGCCTGAGCCTTCATAGATATCCAAATAAACAGTTTGACCAGCAGCTTGGGCTGCTGCTTTAATTACTGTCCGAATCGCTTGAATATTGCGACCACCACGACCGAAAACTCGCCCTTTATCTTCTCCATTAAAAGCTAGTCGAATCCACACACGCTCTTTCCCATTTGATTTCTCACAGTCTACGCTGAGGGAGTCTGGTGATTCCAAGAACGGCTCGATTAAAAATCTCACTAGTGCTGAATAATCTGGGTCATCATCTCGAACAGAAGCAGATAGGATTTCAGGTACTGATTTGTTCAAAAACATTGGCTTTTTGCAAAATATTACGCACGGTTTGTGTTGGCTGAGCTCCATTTTTGAGCCACTTCACTATTGCTGGTACATTCAGCCTCGTTTCATCATTTCTTGGATTATAGAATCCCAGTTCTTCTAGAGGACGTCCATCACGGCGGGCACTGCTGGGTATGGCCACTATGCGATAGCTGACTTCACGCTTTTTACCGAATCGTTTTAATCTGATTTTGATCATTGTACCTAATTAATTCACCTGTTTGATTTTAAGCGATCTTTGGGGGTTTGAAAGTGAACAGGTTGAATGTTGAAGATTTTAACTGAATCAGCAGGCAAGCCGCTACCGGTTTACAATCTTCTAAGCTACCCTACTCCGGATGCCTCAGGGAACGGGCTAACCTTCAGGCTAACCTTCTACTGGCTAACCTTCTACCAGATAACCTACCCTAAACCGAATCGCCAAAGGCGAACAACAGGCTAACCTTCAGCGTAACCTTGACCTTTCGGTCACGCTACGCGAACAACCTTCTAACCTTGACCTTTCGGTCACGCTACGCGAACAACCTTCTAACCTTTTACTAGCTGACCTTCTACTATAATTCCCCAAATCCCTTCTTCTTCTTGGCTTTTTTCTTTTTCTTGCCAGAGCCACTACCACGCCAACCAGGTTGATTACGAGGATTTCCACCACCCATACCACCTAACATACCACCTAACCCCCCCATGGCTGGCATCTGACCTTGACCCATTTGCTGCATAAGCGATCGCATTCTGGTAAATTCACTCACCAGACCCCTGACGTCTTTTTCCGTATGACCAGAACCTTGGGCAATGCGGCGGCGGCGGCTCGGAGAGCTAGCTAATAAATCTGGGTTACGACGCTCCTCGGAGGTCATGGAACTAATCATAGCTTCGGACTGCTTGAGCTTGGTTTCCCCTTGTTGAAGTTGAGAAGAACTGAGTTTGCCCATGCCTGGAACCAGTTTCATCAAGCCACCAAGAGACCCCATGTTCTTTAACAGGCGCATCTGCTTCAAGAAATCGCTGAAGTCAAATTTTGCTTCCAGCATTTTCTGTTGCATCTGTTCAGCATCAGCGATGTCAATCTCTTCCTGGGCTTTCTCAACCAAGGTGAGTACATCCCCCATACCCAGAATCCGGGATGCCATCCGGTCAGGATAAAATGGTTGTAGTGCCTCGACCTTTTCCCCAACCCCGACAAATTTAATCGGCTGACCTGAAATTTGCCTGACTGAAAGGGCAGCACCACCACGACTATCCCCATCAAGCTTGGAAAGAATTGCCCCAGTAATGCCGATTTGCTCATGGAAGGTGCGGGTCAGGGTTGCTGCTTCCTGACCAGTCATGGCATCCACAACTAGTAGGGTATCGTGGGGTTGGACGGTTTCTTTGATGCGGGAGAGTTCTCCCATCATCTCTTGGTCAATTTGCAGTCGTCCCGCTGTATCAATAATTACCGTATCGATAGCCATTGCTTTTGCCCGTTCTACCCCTTGACGAGCAATGTCTACTGGGTCAGCTTCTGTACCTAACTCAAACACCGGTACATCAATTTGTTGACCGAGGGTGACTAATTGATCAATGGCTGCGGGTCGATACACGTCTGTAGCCACTAACAGACAGCTACGTTCTTGCTTACGCAGATGTAAAGCGAGTTTGGCACTAGCCGTAGTTTTACCAGTACCTTGTAGACCAGCCATTAGCACAACGGTTGGTGGGGTGTCTGCTTGGGCTAGGGGAACATTGGTTTCCCCCATCACTTGCACCAGTTCGTCGTAGACTATTTTTATGAACTGCTGGTCAGGGCGAACACCTGATGTGACTTCACTGCCTTGTGCTTTCGCTTCTACTTCAGCAACGAAATCTTTGACTACTTGTAGGTTGACGTCTGCCGATAAGAGGGCGCGACGCACTTCTTTTAGGGCGTCTTGGATGTTAGAACTAGAGATCTTGTCCTGACCCCGTAGTTTTTTCCAAGCATCTTCTAAGCGTTCGGCGAGAGCATCAAACATACGTCAATTGTCAATTGTGATGGTTTTGTTATTATGGTTACTTTACTAGGTCGCCAGAGTTTTGATAGTCTATACATCTTAGCTACACACCTTACTAGGATAGCGCTTTTGGGGATTTTAGTTCAATATTTCGGTAAGGTGAGTATTCAGCCCTAGGCTATTCGTAACATTTATTTAAGCGGTTAACTAATGGGGGGTTCGGGAGGCTATAAGTCCCGCGCTGTACCTGAAAGGTTAGCGTCGGGATACATGGACACCCCGGGTCGATTGAGGGGTTTCTCCTTTGGAGACGCGGGGCGCGTTCGATGCCCCGAAAATCGACATACTATCTATCGGTTCTAACAGAAGATGTAAATCTGTTAGAATACACGGATGTTGAACTTGACCTACAGCTACCGAATCTATCCAGGACTTGACCAGGAAGCTAAAATGCTTGGCTGGTTGGAGCAATGCCGTCGCGTATATAACTATGCTTTGGCAGAGCGTAAGGACTGGATCAATTCGCGTAAATGCTTGGTCAATGCTTGCAGCATCAGACTCGAATACATCATCCCTGCTGACACGCCATACCCTGACTACTACAAACAGCAGAACGCTCTTACCAAAGCCAAAAAGTTGATTCGACAACTGAAGGCAGTTCACTCCCAAGTTTGGCAAGATGCCTTGAAGCGACTGGATAAGTCGTTCAAGGCATCTTGCAACACAGAGGGTTTGGATTTCCTCGATTCAAAAAGTCGGGCCAGTATCGTTCGTTTGTGTTTCCGCAGTTCAAGTCGAATCCTGTCAACGGATTTGAGATCAAACTGCCGAAAATTGGAACCGTGCCGATCCACTTGCATCGACCTATTCCTGAAGGATTTGAGATCAAGCAAGTTCGGGTCGTGTTGAAATCGTCGGGCTGGTACGCTCAGCTGATTCTGCAAGCCGATGTTTCTGTTCCTGAACCAATGCCTGATGGTGATCCGATCGGAATTGATTTGGGACTCGAAAAGTTCTTGGCTGTATCGACAGGTGAACTGGTAGAACGCCCTCGCTTTTTCGTGGATTTGCAAAGCAAGCAACGATTGCTGCAACGCAAATTGAGAAACAAGAAAAAGGGTTAGTAAACAGCTAGATAAAATGTCGCAGAGTCTACCAAAAACTCTTATTATTTGTTAGACTTAAATTAGGGTAACACCGACAGTGATTATTATGTAACTTAAATTAAAGCCGAAAACCAAGGCTTTAATAGTTGCGGTTAAATCCCGGTGTTAAACTTTTTTGACATTTTTATGGCGCTCGCGGGATATTCCCGAGAGCTTTGGGAGATACCCCCTGGATGCTATGGCATCTTGCATTGGCGAGCCTTGGTCTATCTTGGTAGACTTTGGTAGCTAAAAAGTATCGGAGCGCGTGAATCAACTTTATGTGCAACAGATGATGGCTGGTTTTTCTTTATGCCAGCTACCACCACCATTAAAACCGCCAGATGTATTGCGAGTAATTGTGCCAAGTGGAACCTTGCGTGAGGTTGATGCTTTCAATCGGGGGATTGAGATTTGGCGATCCCGTGGCTACCATGTCCAATTACCACAGAACTGGAACGCTAGGGAAGGTTACCTAGCTGGGACTGATAGTCAGCGACGCCAACAGTTGCTCGAAGCCTGTCTTGACCCCCAATGTCGGGGCATTCTCTGTGGTCGAGGAGGTTATGGTAGCGCTAGACTTCTGGAAGACTGGACATGGCCAGAACAATGGCCAGAACAGTTGAAGTGGTTGATTGGTTTTTCTGATATTACTGCTTTACTGTGGAGTCTTGGTCAGATAGGGGTTTCCGGTGTTCATGGTCCGTTATTGACTACTATTGCTGGTGAACCGGAATGGTCACTCAATCGGTTGTTTGATTGGGTGGAAGGACGACCCATAGCTCCCTTGAAAGGGGTTGGTTGGGGAGATGGGAAAGTTTCTGGTGTGTTGCTACCGGCTAATCTTACGGTCGCTACTCATCTGCTCGGTACACCCCTACAACCTTCCTTATCAGGAGTTATTCTTGCTCTCGAAGATGTAACTGAGGCTCCCTACCGCATTGACCGGATGTTGACTCAGTGGCGCATGATTGGTGCAATGGCCGGGGTGAAAGGTATTGCGTTAGGGCGGTTTAGCCGTTGTGCTCCTCCCAAGGATGTTCCTAGCTGGACTGTGGAGGAAGTGTTGCGCGATCGCATTTGGGATCTCGGTATACCGGTTGTCTCTGACTTGCCTTTCGGTCACGATGGGGTTAACGCTGCCCTTCCTGTCGGACAGCTGGTTGAACTAGATGCTGAGGTCGGGACCTTGAGTTGGGTTGGAGGTTAGCAGGTTAGCAGGTTAGCAGGTTGAAAGTTGGCAGGTTAGCAGTTCATGTAGGGTGGGCAGTGCACCAGACAGATAATGAAGCTTGCAAAGCGCGTTGGTAGGCACTGCCCACCCTACTGCCCACCGTACGATTAATGACAATGGTGCAAGATCTCAGTTTAACGAAGGCACCGTCTTAGAATGTAACTTATTATTAACACTTTTTTAATCTTCTCAAATCAGGAGAGTAAAGGGAATACCACCATGATAAGCTGACAAATACACTTAAAAAAGTATAATAGGATAGATACCATATGGCTGGGTCAACCCAGGTTCCTTATTTGTTGAGGGCGGCTCGTGGTGAGGTGTTAGACCGTCCCCCTGTGTGGATGATGCGACAGGCAGGTCGTTATATGAAGGTTTATCGCGATTTGCGGGATAAGTATCCGAGTTTTCGCGAGCGCTCCGAAAATCCAGACATCGCGATTGAGATTTCTCTACAACCCTGGAAAGCGTTTCAACCAGATGGAGTGATTTTGTTCTCTGATATTCTAACTCCATTACCAGGGATTGGTATCGAGTTTGAGATTGTCGAAAGTAAAGGGCCAATCATTAACCAACCGATTCGTACCCAGGAACAAATTGACCAGCTACATCTGTTGGATTTAGATAGATTTGGGTTTATCCGGGAAATTTTGAAGGCGCTACGGCAAGAAGTGGGCAATGAGGCAGCAGTGCTGGGTTTTGTCGGTGCTCCCTGGACTTTGGGCGCTTATGCGATTGAGGGTAAAAGTTCTAAAAATTACTCCATCATTAAAGGGATGGCCTTCTCACAACCAGCTATGCTACACCAATTCTTGGGTAAGCTAGCGGATGCGATCGCTATCTATGTCCGTTATCAAATCAATAGCGGTGCTCAGGTAATACAAATGTTTGACTCTTGGGCAGGTGAACTGAGTCCCCAAGACTACGAAACCTTTGCCTTACCCTATCAGCAGCGAGTAGTACAGCAGGTTAAAGCCACTCACCCAGATACCCCCTTCATTCTCTATATCAGTGGTAGCGCTGGAGTGCTTGAACGCATGGGACAGTCGGGGGTTGATATGGTCAGCGTAGACTGGACCGTAGACATGGCAGAAGCTAGAACAAGATTGGGTGATAAGATGAAAGTTCAGGGCAATATCGACCCAGGAGTGCTGTTTGGGTCACAAGCTTTTATTCGCGATCGCATTGTCGATACTATTCGCAAAGCTGGCAACAAAGGTCATATCTTAAATCTCGGTCATGGTGTTTTACCCGGAACTCCAGAAGATAATGTTAGATTCTTCTTTGAAACTGCCAAACAGGCAGATCAATTAATGGCTGTTCATGCATAATAGTTAATAACACAAGAGAGAGTAGAGAATCGATAATCAGATTCTGTCCCATTTTCTCCCTTTAGCAGTCATAGGTTCGGGGAGCGCTAGTCCTCCCTAGGGTATCCTTCGGTCAGAGTAGGACAGGGCTTTCAAGGTGCAGACGTTTACTTGTCCACGTAGCCCCTCCGCTAAATGGAATCCTCGCTTCAGTCTCATCCCCTTCAAGGGGATGAGATTAACAACCTTATAGAAATATCTTGAGAGTGCAGATACTTGATTAGACGACTAAGGATAGAATCCTTCAAGATGCATCACCACAACAATCAAGGAAGTGTTCTTCACTCGATCAAAACCTTCTTGTACCCCTAGAAGTAGTTGACCTAGTTGTTTGTTAGTGTTAGGTCAGGATCGGGAGTACATAATTGAATTGAAAATCCAAAATCCCATGACCTCCAAGCGGATTTTTATAACTGGTGCTAGTGGCTGCATTGGTCACTACATCACTGAAGCCTTAAGTCTCGAAACTGACCATGAGTTGTATTTGTTAGTCAGAAACCCTGACAAATTAAAGTTTGACGACTTGAAGTGTGGCGACAAGAGGCGTGCTGGCATTACCATCCTAGAAGGTGACCTGCAGCAGATTGAAGACTTTGGTGACTTGCTCAAGACAATGGATGCGGCAATTCTGGCAGCAACTGCTTGGGGAGGGCAACAGGAAACATTTGATATTAACGTTGTCAAAACTATCCAGTTAATCAACTTGCTTGACCCTACTGTTTGTGAGCAAGTGATTTATTTCTCTACTGCTAGTGTACTGGATAGGAATAACCAATTACTGAAAGAAGCCGGTGAACTTGGAACAGAATATATCTATTCCAAATACACTTGTCTCAAGCGCTTATCCCAATTAGCGTCCGCTCCTAAGATTACTACCCTCTTTCCTACCTTGGTACTGGGGGGAGACGAAACTAAACCCTACTCCCATCTGTCATCGGGACTCCCAGATATTGTCAAATGGATTAACTTGATTCGTTGGTTTAGAGCTGATGGCAGTTTCCACTTCATCCACGCCCAAGATATTGCTCAGGTGGTGCGATACCTGATTGATCATCCTCCTTCTCAAGCATTGAGTGCAGAACCAGAGTGGATGTCTAGCGGTAGATTGGTTTTGGGTTGTCAGCCGTTGAGTGTTAACCAAGCCGTAGAAGAAGTTTGTAGGTATCTTGGTAAACAAATTTATTTTCGCCTACCATTGTTTATCTGGCTTGCCAATATCTTTATTGTGCTGTTCCGGATTCAGATGGATCCTTGGAGTCGGTTTTCCTTGAATTACCGACATTTTATTTATCACAACCCCGTTAATCCAACCACCTTTGGTTTACCGACTTACTGTCCTACACTTACTGACGTTCTCAAAGTTAGTGGCATTAGCAGAGATTAGATTTTTAAAATCGTGACACTTTAAACTAGAAACAGGACTCCTAGTTAAGTTGTCTTTAAGTTTTCCATTGCTGAAATATAAATTATGCTTAATTTTAACATAACACCATCAAATGATCCATAACTCGGCTCAAGTACCCTAGCTTAATTCGTTGATAGTCTTAGGATAAACGACGGGATTAACCGAGCTTGATCTAACCCACAAATTTCTCTGAATAAAATAATACTATAGCGTTTGGATCTAGGTTGTAAACACACGTATTGCAGAAAAAGGCAAAAGGCAAGAGGAATCCCCCCTAACCCCCCTTAGTAAGGGGGGCAGGCAAGAGGGGCAAGAGATCCGGAGTTTTATTTTCCAATAAAAAAAGACCTTCTAGGTTTACATCTCAAATACAAACGCGCTTATCATCTCCGGTTGACTAATTATTATAATCGGTAATTGCTCTGGGGGGGAGACAAGCGTCCCAAAATCATTACCAGCTCTAGGTTTAAGGTCGCTATGCTCCACAACTATACCTAGACAATCATGAGCATAGTTTTAATTACTGAGAACTAAATTACTGAAAAATAAATCCCTGATTATTCCCTCCAAGTTGGATAAAAATCAGGTTAATAAATTGCGTAAACTAATTGGCTAAATCCAGACTATCTCAGGATTATAGCCGACATGTAATCTTTTAATTTAATTGGCAATTATTAGTTGATTTACGATTACATATTAATTATTATCCATTATGAAACACAAGCTATTCAAAGCTGTTTAAGCATCCAATCAAAGCTTTTGATAAATTATTTAACTGCCGTAAATTAAGTTCACAAAATCTTTAAATAATCTATACTTAGAATTACGCTGACTTTATAATTAATAGCGAATTTTAGATTATTCTTAATCTATAAATGGAAGTATTTAGCCGTCAGCTAACGCCCTACGCGCATGCTACGCTTACCAGCTATCAGCCATTGCCTGATCTGAATACTTACCTATAAATAGGGATTTTTTCCGGCTAAAGAATGATATGAAGTAAAAATTTTACCATTCTTTATAATCATTTTCCGGATTTTGTGTTGGCACCAATCAATATCTGTGCTTACTGTTGATTACAACAATTACAACACTAGTATCAGAACAATTATTGTGCCTTAAATTTCCCAAATTGAACCGCAAATTTAGGCAGTTAAAAAAAACTTCGCTGCTTGAAATTTATTCCACAACACCCAGAAAATTATGAAAATGAACAAAACCATTGCTAAAAAATTCTTACTGTTCGCTACAGTAACCGGTTCCGTTCTCGCTGCTGCACCAAGTTTGGCTGCTACTTTCGCTTTGTCTAAAGGATCCTTTGACTTCAGAAACTTTAGTACTGATCCTCTGGAAGTGGTTACCCTGTCTGAAGCCGACACTTTTGTGATTTCAACTGGGGGTGAGGTGATTGTTGAGGCGAACGCGGAGTCAAATTTTAACCCTGATTCACCCGATCCACTAAAACGAGCTCGTAATAAATCTTTGAGTACCGCTGAGGGTGAAGGAAGCAACTACCGTGGTATTGCGGAAAGTTTTGCTGGACTTATCGGTTACAACTTCTTTGTCGATGCAGGGGAAACCTTTTCTTTCGATTTCAATGGTTTTCTCGATCTAATCACCATGATCGACAATCCACCTGCTGAAAGTGCAAGTGCCGAGGGCACCGTAGTTTTCGAGTTATATGACACCAATGACTTGAGTACTCCCATCGACTTCTTCGCTCTCTCTGGTAATTTAGAGACTCTAGGATATGATGATTTCCTTGTGTCTGCTCACAGTGACAATGTGTTTGCTTATAACGACTTTACTAAGTTGTTTGGAGGAACAGAGGAATTTGCTCTGGCTGATGTTCAGGGTTATTATGAGCGCACTTTCGAAACAGCAACTTATTTGACCTTAGTCGAAGCTAAAACGAATAAGGTAACCGTTAAAGCTCCTGAATCGTCAAACTTGCTAGGCTTACTTTTCTTCGGTTTACTGAGCATTGGATACCGAGTAAAAACTAAAAGTTTTACCGATAAGTCAAAATTATTAAGGGATTAATCATACTAATAATCAAGTCCGGTTAATCACTTATCAACTCCTGGATTGTTGGTCATAAGCAATCGGTAATGAGTAATCGTTAACTACCCATTAATACTTACCAAATTACCAATTACTAATTCCCCGATCAGGAATATGATAATTAGTCAACCGGATTTGATATAATTAGTCATTAGTTGACAAAAATACCGCTAGTGGGAGCATTTTGCTCCCTTATTTTTTTACTGATTTTGCTCCCTTATTTTTTCCCGTAGAAGAAGCAAAGCTAGAGCTGGAACTTCTACTATAACTCCTGCCAGACTCTCTGGTCACAGTAACCTCTTGACTGGTGTTTACTTGATCACCAGATGCAAATGCCCTACTTTCGGCTTGGACTACTACCTTTCCATCTGGTGAAACTATCCATTTTCTGATTATCCCGGAGCGAATCATAATTTAATGTCTCCATGGCTTTGTTGATTGAGGTTTACCTACTTTAAAGGGTAAGCTATCAGCTGAGAGCTGATAGCTGAGAGCTGAGAGCTGATAGCTGAGAGCTGATAGCTGAGAGCTGAGAGCTGAGAGCTGACGACTGATAGCTGACGACTGATAGCTGACTTACCCATTACCCATTACCCTAAATCATTCCACTACTGACCCAACGCCTCCGCAGTTTGACTCTCAACCTTATCAACCATAGTGTCACTATGAAGCATATAGTTGAGTTCACGATTGAGCCAATCCTGAAACAGTCTATCCAATATCTCGTCGTACCTTTCCGGTGTTAATTCAGCAGGGATAAACCTTTCTACCATCAAGATATGATAACCCTGAGGAGTTTTGACCGGATTGACCACTTGTCCAATAGGTACACCAAAGACAATCGCTGCTATATCTGGACGTAAATTCCAACGGTAAAGCTTTCCTTCAAAACCGCACTTCTGTCGGCGTTCCTCATCAATGTCGTAGATATGAGCTGCTTGATAAAAGCTAATTTCTTTTTCTTCAATTTGATAGAAGAGTTCTTGGGCAAGTTTCTCGTTAGCTACAATAATTTGATAAAGCAAGATTTGGTCAAAATCTAGTCGGTTTTGACCAAAAAACTTTTCCACGTCTTTATCAAATAGACACTTGGATAACTTTTTAGCTAGCAATTGCTGGCGAATTCCGGCTTCCCAGTCATCGGAAGTAATCATATTATCGGCTAGCCAAGCTAGAGTGTCTGAAGCCTTCTCCAAGCGATTTTGGTGACGGAATTTATCTGCTTCTTCCTGAATTTCTTCGGCGGTGACGGTTAGGTTTCTTTCCGCAGCAGCTCGATTAATGACTTTTTGATACAAAATTTTTTCAGAGACGTCTTTTAGCTGGATTTCTCGTTTCAGAAACTCAGTAATTTCCTGTGGTTCAAGGGATGCTCTAGAAAGAATAGTCATGCTTAGCTTTTCCTTGTTCAGATTTTAGCTGATCGGGTAATGGGGCAATATATGGAGCAACGGATGAGTTAACAAATGTAAGGGATGGGGTGATTCCGAATACTTATCAATATTATGCTTAAATTGCATCAGATACTGTGATGAAATCAGCATTAGTTAGGGTGGTTGCACCCTGTCCATCCACGGTTCCTTGGACTACAGCTAGAATATCGTTATTGAATTTCACCAAAGTGGCATCAGCAATGCCATTACCAGTGCTATCAAATACCTCTAGTTAAGCGATCGCTACTGCTTGAACTCCAGCGATTAGTCCATGAACTGCTATTTGTGCTATTTGTTCGTGAGTCGTTAGTTACTATCCTACTACCATCGTTACCATTGATAGTGAGGCTATTGTTTCTGATTATACTGGAAAAATTGTTTGAAAAATTGTTTGTAGTCGCAGTTGAACTAGTAGTTAAACTATGGTTCTGTTCGATGCTGTCTGTGATGGGCTTTGTCAACCTCTGTGTGAGACTCTTTCCGAGACTCTTTCTAATCAGACTCACACGAGGAAGAATTGTCAATGTTCTGCTGAAATTAACCATGGCTATTAATCGGCTATCAGCCTTGTGTTACCCTTGAGCTGCACCTGCTGAATCGGCATTCTTGACCGTTAACCGTTGAGTGTTGACCGTTAACTGTTTTACTGCCGCTCCTACACGCCTTATCTCTACCAAGCATCAAATATTAACTATCAACAAAAATCCCTCCATTCCAAAACTATGCCAATGAGTTTAGGAAATTTAGGCTCAAGCTAAAAAAGGAATGAAAATCTTTTCCCCTTCATTCCTAATTCGATGCCCTCCTCATTATCAAGCTAGGGGCTGGGTGGTAAACTATAGAAACTTTAGTTTCCGTCGCCCATCCCCTAGTCTCCCTTACCTATTACCGAAAATTACCGAAAACCCTTATTGATTTATAGCCGGATTTACTAAAATCGGTATTATCTATAATCTACCGAAAAACAAAGATATACTGTCAGACTTAGCTCGGAAAAGTCCTTTCCTAGTCCTAGCCTCAGCATCAGCACTGGCCTTGGCGATGCTCTTCTTAGAAAACTTGCTATTTATTACTCTTGAACTAGTATCAGTCCCTGCTGAGGTTTGATCGCCATCAGCAAATGCATCAGCATCGGCTATTGCCAGGTCAGCTGTAGCAATTGTTCTGGTATTTGCCTGAGCAATTGCACCGCCTATAATCCAGTTTTCTTGAACATGTTCCCGAGCAAAATCTAGGTTATTAATAATCATTAATCAACCTCTACCTGTATAGCTGTGCCTATTAGATTGATGATAAGGATGGATAAGCCTCACCTTCATTTCTGTATCAGGACTTACCCATTGCCCCCTAAATCACCCAAACTTGGGGGACTTCCTGATTAGTACCCCCCAGATTTCTTGGGTTAGGGGGGCAAAACCAACTAAACTTCGTAAGTCCTGTGTATAAAAAGGTTGTTTCTATCCCAAAATCCCTAATTAAAACTACATTTTAAACTACCTGGGCATGACTAGTTTCTGTTAACTGATAATTTCCAGTCAACTAACGTTACGCAAACCCTTCCTTTCTGTTCCAGGTTCTCCGTTCCCTTTTCCTTGTATCCACCCAGTTAATTGGAATTTTTGACAAATTTCGTCTTTCTATTGGCCTTAATTAAGGGGAAAGCATTGGTCACTAAATCTAGAGATGAATTTATCCTAGATAGAAATGCTTCCCCCTAGCCATCTAATCAGGTACTACGATTAGTCCCTACTAAGATTAGTTGACAAAAGCCACAGAAAGAGAAATTGCGGAAGAGCCGTGGGAATTGGCTTGAGCGTCAGTAATGGTTTCAGCCAGACTATCCTTACCTTTGGCATCAGCGGTAGCTTCAGCAACAGCCGCGTTGCCCTTAACCTTCACAATAGACTCAAAGCGCTCTTTGATATTGACCCTTTTCTTGATATCAATGTCCTTGTCATCGCGGAAGTATACACTTCCGGAGAATCCGGCGCCAATGATGTTAGTTTCTTCCTTAACAACTTCGAGGTGATTTAGGTCAGAAATATTCATGGTTGGTCTGCTCTTTTGTTAGTTTTTTTGTTACTCAACAACTTGGTTGTTGTTACTTTTATCCTACCGCTATTAAGTCAATTTGTTTCACTTTTCACGCCAATTTGACGGAAACTTGATTCAGTTAGGTAGGTGGCTAAACAAATGCTTACTCCCAGCAATCTTAGTAGGGAATACGATTTAGTACCTACTAAGAAGTCCCTACTAAGATTAGTTGACAAAAGCCACAGAAAGAGAAATTGCGGAAGAGCCGTGGGAATTGGCTTGAGCGTCAGTAATGGTTTCAGCCAGACTATCCTTACCTTTGGCATCAGCGGTAGCTTCAGCAACAGCCGCGTTGCCCTTAACCTTCACAATAGACTCAAAGCGCTCTTTGATATTGACCCTTTTCTTGATATCAATGTCCTTGTCATCGCGGAAGTATACACTTCCGGAGAATCCGGCGCCAATGATGTTAGTTTCTTCCTTAACAACTTCGAGGTGATTTAGGTCAGAAATATTCATGGTTGGTCTGCTCTTTTGTTAGTTTT
>NZ_JAAHFZ010000014.1:52866-100426 GCF_010672795.1 Moorena sp. SIO1G6 | reverse complement strand
TCCTTGTCATCGCGGAAGTATACACTTCCGGAGAATCCGGCGCCAATGATGTTAGTTTCTTCCTTAACAACTTCGAGGTGATTTAGGTCAGAAATATTCATGGTTGGTCTGCTCTTTTGTTAGTTTTGTTTTACTTAACAACTTGGTTGTTGTTAGTTTTATTCTACCGCTTCTTATTCAATTTGTCTGACTTGTCAAGCCAATTTGGCGGAAACTTTAATTAAATAAATTAGTTAGGTAGCTAAAAACAACTTGGTTGTTGTTATTTTTAACCTACCGCTCTTAATTTAATTTGTCTCACTTGTCAAGCCAATTTGGCGGAAACTTTAGCTCGATCCTTGATTAAGTTAGGTAGGTAGCTAACAACAACTTTGGTTTTTGTTGTTGTTATTTTCATCCTACCGCTCTTAATTTAATTTGTCTCACTTGTCAAGCCAATTTGGCGGAAACTTTAGATCGACCCTTGATTAAGTTAGGTAGGTAGCTAACAACAACTTTGGTTTTTGTTGTTGTTATTTTCATCCTACCGCTCTTAGTTGAATTTGTCTCACTTGTCACGCCAATTTGGCGGAAACTTTAGCTCGATCCTTGATTAAGTTAGGTAGGTAGCTAACAACAATGGTTTTGTTGTTGTTATTTTTAACCTACCGTTATTAATTTAATTTGTCTCACTTGTCAAGCCAATTTGGCGGTCAAGTTTTAGGGAGAGTTTAATGTTACAAATTGTTATGAAAAATGCCCAAGTTATGGAAAAATAACTTGGGAGTATTAATGCAATTTATGCAGTATCAAAAAATTAATAAAAAACAAAATATAGCAGTCGCCAGGGCAGTTAGGACATGACAAAAGTCTCAAACCTAAGTAAGCGCAAGAGTTTGACTTCTGACTTCTGACTTCTGACTTCTGACTTCTGACTTCTGCTATAAATTCAGCGATTGGGGGACTGTCAGCATTGAGCTATCAGCCCTGGTGAGGTGTAAGCATTCAGAATTCAGCACTCAGCACTCAGCAGTCAGCAGTCAGCCTAATCCTGAAGTAACAGAGATTAAAGCAATGCTTACCTGTTTTATTCAGATGTAACTCAGCATTATTCCAATGCTTACCTGTTGTCTTGATGCAAAGCGCGAGTGGGGGAAACCACGGCAGACCGCGAGTGGGGGAAACCACGGCAGACCGCGAGTGGGGGAAACCACGGCAGTCGCTCATGGGGGAGACCCCCAAGACCGCGCTGCCTCCCCAAGACCGCACTGCCTCCCCAAGACCGTAATGGTGCGTTTGACCCGTAATTTAATTCGCCACGGGTCGCACCTCTGCATCGCTTATTCAAAAGCATCTCAAGTAGCACCATCTGTAGGGCATTAGCTGATGACTGATAGCTGATAGCTGATGGCTGATGGCTGATGGCTGATAGCTGAATACTTACGGTGAGATTACCAGTCCCTAGAAAAACCTTACATTCCTAGTAGTTGAGTAGAATTTTTGCAATTTGTGGTTAAACCACTGTTCTTTAGAGCCCCCTTGAACTAGTTGGCTTCTGCTGTCAAGGGGCTTTGCATAGTCGAGATCTTTAATGTTCCTTAAGCACTTCTGAGCATCTTCCCTATCCTGCTTAAGGCTGTCGGTTGTAGCTGGATTGAGTGAGTCCATTTTCTCGTTATCCCGTCGCAATCGGCAGTAGGTTCGCGACGGTATGTATTCTAAGGGGTTAAGACCCAAATAACGCAGCATCAAAACACAAGCCCAGGAATACTTGCGATCGCGAATTGCTTCTTCAATCAAACTAATCTTTTCAGGATCTAGGGTTTTGCCCAGTGGGCGATTAGAACGACGAAGCATGGAGTAACTCATGATGATTTCTTTTTGATCTGAAGGTCAACGAATTGGATTTGCAGGATTTACGCTTGAACTCTACCTCTAGTTTCAATAGTCAGTGATTCTGGTTGGTCAATTAAGCGAAGAGTTAGAGTACTGATCTAACCATCTGATTTGAGTTGTGAAACCTGCGAAGATGGCTTGATCGGGTGATCGGGTGATCGGGTGATCTCGAATAATCTCTTACCAATCAATAACGATTGATAGATCAGGATTCTCTTCTTCTAAATCTCCATCAATCATCCCCATTTTGGACAACACCAGATTCTTCCCCCCTTGCCCCTAGTTGACTGACAAACCTCTAAAACTTGGAACACTCTCAGTAAAGACTATTTTGAACAAAGCTTTATGAAAATTCTGATCAGATTTCGTGAACATTTGGATCAGATTTTGTGAAAAGACTGTGAAATCCTTTATCCATAGGTAATTCAAACCGCTTTTCCCTGACCGTGCTCAATGCTACCTCTGAGCAGAAATTTCCCTAACTGGGCAAAGCCCACGACTTGTCAGTCAATCCCTTTTCCTCCCTTGTACTCCTCTTCCCTGACTGGTTGTGCCATCAGGGTTAATCGACCTGGATTTAGTACCACCCCCATTACCCTACAGACAGTATGTCGATGGCTAAATTGCGTTAGTCCTGCTATAGATTGACACCACCTTTTTGCAGCTGTCGGATCGGATCTAACAAGAAATCCACAATCCGACGGCGGCGGATAATGATGTCAGCTTTGGCTGTCTGACCAGCTTTGAATCGGATCATTTGATCGTCTTCTGTAACGTAGTCACGGTTTAGGGAAACTTCCACCTCATAAACCGAACCAAATTGTTGATCAGTTTTGGCATCGGCAGAAAGGGAAGTGACTTTCCCTTTGATGATGCCGTATTCCTGATAGGGATAGGCATCAAGCTTGATTTGCACCGGCATTCCTTCTTTGATAAAGCCTGCCTCCTGATTAGGTAAACTAGCTGATAACACCAGGGGCGCATCTTGGGGCGCTACTTCGGCAATGGTTTGACCGGGTTGAAAGACTTCACCAATATTGGCAACATTGAGGGAGGAAACTACTCCATCCACCGGTGCATAGAGAAACTTTTGTTTGAGCCTAGCTTTCGCACTAGTGAGCAGATTGCGGTTTTCAGCAATTTTGGCATTTAGTTGAGTCAGTTCGATCTCCAACTGCTGAAGTTTCTGCTTGGTCTCTAGCTGAGTCCGATGCACTTCGGCTTGCTTCTGAGTTAGACCTGCTTGAAGTCGTTGGATTTCTGCTAAGGTCTGGTTGAGATCGCTCTGAGTGAGGGTGATGGCGCTGTTGCGATCGCGTATACTCTGCTGGGCTTGATAAATCTGGTCTTGGTTACTGGCTGCTTCTTGCAGTTGGGTTTGGGTAATCACCCGCTGACTCGCTCGTAGGCTATGTTCTGCTTGAAATACTTGTTCTTTTGAGATTGCCCCTGATGCTAACAGGGGTTTGAGATTCTCTAGGCGTTCCTTAAGGGCAAATGCATCATCCTGTCGTTGCTGGAGCAGTGCTTGGGTAGTCGCCTTGAGCCGTTTTAGGCGTTCTAGTCTGTCCTGACTGGCGACGTTTGCCTGCTGATGTTGGATCAGTTGTTCTCGTAAGGCGGCTACTTTAGTCTGTGCCTGAGCGATAGCGGCCTGTTGTGCGTCAATGTCCGCTTTGGCAATTTGCTGACGGGTTTGGGCTTCTTGGTGGATGTTTTCAATCAGCCCTTGCATCTGAATTAATTTGATTTGGTCAGCATTGATCAGTTGCTCCAAACGCTCTACTTCAGTAGCGCCAAGTTCTTTATCCAGTTCCACCAAGACTTGCCCAGCGGTAACCGATTCCCCTTCTTTGACCGCAATCTTGGCGACCTTGCCGGATTGGATCGGATGAATTTTATACACTTCTCCTTTTGGCACTAACTTGCCTGTGGCTTTACCCACTTCGTCAATTTGCCCAAAGGTTGCCCAAACCCCACAGACCATACAGAAGGCGAATCCTCCCAAAAGCAGTCTCTGGGGCAGTACCGATGGTGGCTGATCCAGTAAATTTTGTAGGGCTGTTGACCAGTTTTCAGTGTTGGTAGCCCCTAGTGATGATGTTGGTGTGACCGGATTTTGAACATGATTAGCTGATTGGGGGAGTGGTGGTGCTGATACCGCTGTCCCCCCATAGATCGATCTAATCTCAGCTGAGGTTAGATTAGGGTGAGGGGTTTGTCCCTCAGGGAGTCCCTCTCTAGACGGGATAGATGGTTGTGGTTTGTTCATGGTAGTTCACCCATAATCACTGGTAGTTTTGTGTCTATTGATTTAAACTGAGAACACGAACCTTGGTGAAAGTCAATGTTGAAGACAGTGGGGGATATACTGATCACCCCTGATCACCCCGAGAGCGATTTTTTACAAAAAACATTTACAAACTTTGATAAATGCCAGGGTTAAAGATCTAGCTGCTGCTGGGCTAGGTGGTAGTACAGACCTTTCTCAGCCATGAGTTCGGAGTGGGTACCGCGCTCTGCGATCAGACCTTGGTCGAGGACCAGTATAGAGTCGGCATTGCGCACCGTAGAAAGACGGTGGGCAATGATGAAGGTAGTGCGATCGCGACTAATGCGAGCTAAATTTTGTTGAAAACGTCGCTCGGATTCTGTATCTAGGGAGCTAGTCGCTTCATCGAGAATCAGAATCTTGGGGTTACCCAGCAAGGCTCGGGCGATCGCAATCCGTTGCCGTTGTCCCCCAGACAGGTTAGACCCTCGCTCCCCAACCTTGGTGTTGTATCCCAGGGGCAGGTTTTGAATAAACACATGAGCTTCAGCCAATTTGGCAACTTCTACCCCTTGTTCGAGGCTATACTCAGGTTTGTATAAGGTGATGTTCTCTAAAATCGTCCCTGAAAACAAAAAGCATTCTTGAGGTACCACACCTAATTGAGAGCGCAAAGACTGGGGAGAAACATGTCGGATGTCGTGGCTATCAATCAAAATACGGCCTGTAGTTGGGTGATAGAGTCCTTGGAGCAGCTTGACCAAGGTACTTTTGCCCGAGCCACTGCGTCCGACAATGGCTATGGTCTTTCCAGGGGCAACCTCGAAGGAAATGTTTTGAAGGGTGTATTGTTCATCATCCTCACTATAGCGAAAGCTGACATTGTCAAACTGGACATGCCCCGCGATCGCAGGCAATGGCATCAGGGGTTTTTGGGTATTCTCTTCTGGCTGGGTGGTCAAGACATCATCGAGCCGTTCCACCGATACCAAGATTTCCTGGAACTCATCCCAAAGTCCCACCAAAGACAAAATCGGGCTAATCACCCGACCAATGAGCATATTGAATGCCACAAATTGACCAATCGTGAGCTGTTCCTGAATTACCAGACTTGCCCCGAACCACAGTAAAGCCGTGCCGCTGAGGTTATTAATCAACCCACTGACTGACCCTAAGCCGTTGGCCAAGTTCTGTCCTTTGAATACCATATTCAACTGACCCGTGAGGCGGTCTTCCCAGCGCCAGCGCACCTCTTGTTCAGAGGCTGCTGCTTTGACAGTTGCTACTCCCGACATCATTTCTACTAACAGGGAGTTTTGTGCTGCTGTTTCTTTAAAGATTTCCCTGGACACTTGGCGTAGAAATGGACTGGCAACTATGGTCAAAATCGCAATCGGTACAATCGTTGCCAGGACCAGCAAGGTTAGGTGCCAGTTGTAGTAGAGCATCAGCCCCACATAGACAAACATCATTACCACATCCAGCCAAGTAGCAATGGCTTGCTGAGTCAGGAACGCCTGAATTTTCCCAGTTTCCTGGACTCGGGTCAGGATGTCCCCCACCTGGCGGGATTCAAAAAACTTCAGGGGTAGTGTGAGGGTATGCTTAATAAAACCACTGACAAAGGTAAGACTGAGTCGATTGGAAAAGTAATCCAGCAGGTAGCGTCTGGTGACACTCAAGCCTATGCTCCAAAGGCCAAAGATGACTAGACCAATTGCAAACACATTGAGGGTAACAACACTTTTGTTAACCACCACCCGATCCAAAATGATTTGGGTAAACAGGGGGGTAATCAGACCAAAAACCTGGAGCAGTAGGGAAGCTAGGATAATTTGCAACAGGACTATGCGATGGGGCCATAGCAATCCCCAAAAGCGATTCAGAGAAATCTTTTGATTGGGAGTCCCTGCTAGCTGGGGAGTAGGATTCAACAGCAGCGCATATCCTGTCCAACCCTCTAGAAATTGTTGTCGAGAAAGCGTCCGCTTTCCCACAGCTGGATCCGCAACAAGTACCTTCTCCCCTTTGACCGAATAGACAACTATATAATGATCACCTTGCCAGTGAGCAATCCAGGGGTTACTCCGATCCGCTAGGCGAGCTAAAGACGCTCTAACTGGAGTAGCTTGAAATCCCAAGGTTTCTGATGCTCTGGCTAACCCTTTCAGGGATGACCCAGAACGCCCCACCCCTGCCAGATTCCGTAGGGAATTCAAGCTAAATCGTTTGCCCCAGTAGCGTCCAATCATTGCCAAGCAAGCAGCGCCACAATCTGAAGAGGATTGCTGTTCAATGAAGGGATAGCGTTGCCACAACCCCTGAATAAAAGGTCGCTTCGTCGGTACGGGAAATGGTATCAGTTTAGACTCAGCCTGGGTCGAGTTACTTTGTGTTTCAGCATTTCCATTGGTAGGGAGGTTGGATGGAATTAGCGGTACTCTGTGACCGGGCTGAGTACGGACTGGGTGGACTATGGCGCTAGTCGCCCCTGATTTCTGGTGTCCATTTTCAGAGGTTTGACCCGTCTGTGGACTCAACTTTGCCAGCACCGGTGCCATCATTTGGGCAGTTTCCCAATGTTCCTTTGGTAGATGGGTTACCCATAAATCGCTTTGAGCAATCCAATCTTCCGGCACTGGCTGAGGATAGCCCCAACTTTCGCCCCTTGCAATAGTTAGTGGGCAATTCTCTTGAACTCCGCCCCTTTCAATCTGACCACTACGTAGCCAGTAACGACCAACTTGGCCAGACTTAACTAAGGACTCCCCAGCGGAAATCCGTGTGTCTACCAGGTAGGGCAACAATTGCTGTAGAGTGATGCTGTCAAGCGATCGCAATGCTGTTAAGGTCTTGAAGAAAATCAAGCGTTGCCGGTGCTGAGCTTGTTGCTGTAGGTGTTCGAGCCACTCCGGTAGCTGTTCTAACCAAGGTTGCAGTTCAGCTAAGGACATCCGAGCAATCTGTCCTGAACTCGCTGCGATCGCTTGGTAAGGATAAGATAGGTTGCACAACAGTTCCTCAGCCCCAAAGGTTGCCCCCTCTTCAAGAACCTGTACGGATACGTCCCGCTGTTTTTCACCATCAAAGCTTAGCAGCCGCACCCGCCCGCAACAGACCACGTAAAAATACTTATTTGGTTCATTTTGAACATAATTTTGGCTTAACTCCCGTCTAGGATAGGGTATAATTTCATCACCTAGATCAAAGTTATGAATTTGGAAGGATTGACTAAATTCTGGTAATAGTGTATTTGATAGGGTCTTATCCAACCAGTTCGCGATTAGGTGTTCAATAACCTCGGAAGATTTCTGGGTCGGGTATTGGCCAAGGGAATCTGGTGGTTGCCCTGATTTTTCTAAACCGACCGTTTTCTGATGCATTAGGTAGAACCCCTTCTTTAGTTAGTTTTACCTTGTATTGACTAGCGCCATGGTTAGGTGGAGTCTTCGGATCCATTTGATTGGCACCAGTATTGATTGTTCAAACAGTACTCTGGGTAGTCACATAGACTCTGGTCTCCCTTTTTCCCTAGTGATAGTCCCAGTAGTGTTCCCTGGGGTTGAATTAGGATTTGACTTAGGAGTACTGTGGCATTCAACAACTGTTTGCCGTTTGATGCCACCTAAGCAATCCCAGCTAATCGAGGTAATAAGTAATAATTTGATGTTCACCCTTGCTCCGGGAGGCTGATCGCCCTTTTTTAGGTAACTTCATGAAAAGCTTGTGAAATTAATTATGAGTTTTTTCCCCTGAAAACTCAATATACTTACATATTTCTTAAAACTTCAAATCTTTTCTACATATTCCTTACCAGTAACCCCAAGGACAATCTCCGGAATCATCCTATGTGAAGTTAATCGGCGCTGTCAAGTTGTTTTCACGATCAATTCACGGTTTTGACAATAGCTTAAATAAAAGTTTATCAAATCTTATTGAAGTTAAGTGGCCAGATTGAAGTTAACCAGCTAGATAGAGTTGTCAAGTTTTCATAACATTTTCACTAAACTAACTATTCATATAATCAGTTTAGTAGTTATCAATAGTTTCACAATTACTTTACTTTCTCTTGATAAAATCTTGTTATAAACTTTAAACAAAATTCACAAGTACAGCAATGTCTCAGCTCCTAGAGAAGCTTTGTGATCCCTGATAGTGTGATCCGGTTTGTCAATTACCCTAGGGGTTATACCCCTCAATAATTCGCCAACTTAAATTCGCCAGCTTACAGACCACCATACTCCCTATCTGGTCGTCATATCATCGACCCTTAAATACTAATGATTAAAACTGATCGGGAGATGGGGAGAAGTAAGGGGAAGCAAAAACGCGGATATTGTTAATCATCACTCATCCTCAGGACTTGAGATCAATTAATCAACAGTTAACTTACCTATTTTTATGGCTCTTCCGTACTTGTTATGCTAAATTAACACTTTGCCAAAGGGACTGAGGCCGTAGGCCACGCGGGGCGCGTTCGGAGCAGGGACTTCGGAGCAGGAGGAAGAGGCAGCTATATGGGAAAAATTTATGGTTAAATAGCCTCATAACCCTTACACAGTAAGCTTTTCGGGGGGGGGGTAAACTATAAATTTAGCATAGTAGGTACTGAAGAACCGAAACTATTGAGTTAATATCTCTTTTAAAGAAAAAACAAGCAACTAATTTTTGTAACTATCTAGAAAGTCATCGAACTCGAATTATTAATTATAGTTACTATAAACTTCAGGAAATTTGCTCCATTGCCTGGGATCGTGTATGAATCTACAGTAAAGCAAATTGATCGAAGACTAAAAATTTCTGGGCGAGAGTGGAACTCGGAAAATGTTCCTCAAGTTCTTAAACATAGATGTGCTGATCTAAACAACTGTCTTTAGTGGCAGTCAAAAAGTGGCAGTCAAAAAGTAATTAAAATTCCTACCGCCTGTTTATTTTGAGGCTGGCTATTTGGGTCGCTCTCCCCTGTTTTTTGGGTTGCTCCCCCATGTTTATTTTGAGACTGGAGTTGTACTATTATATGCATTAGATTTTGGTAAGCATTCAGCAGTCAGCCGTCAGCCGTTGGCCACAGACCCAAAGCTGATAGCACCTCAAGTAGCGTGGTCACAGGCCCAAACCTGATAGCTAAATGCTTACTCAAGACAAGGTCAAAAACGGTAATTATTTTGTATAATTGATTTAGAAATGCTATAGGTAAACTACTTACTATAAGAAGCATAGCAAGAGGATGAACTTCTGCTATAAATTCTGCCACTCTAGTCTCTTTTGACAGTAACCTCTTGAATAATGGTTGCTTCATCCCCAGAGGCAGTTGCTGTACTTTCGGCTTGGACTACAACCGTACCATCTGCTGAAACTATCCATTTTCTGATTGTCTGGGAACGTCTCATGGTTACATCACTCTAGTTAGTAATTTTCGTTAGTTATTTTAGTTATGAGGTAAATTAAATTTACTTACCCCTGCTCTCTGCTCCGAAGCTCCCTGCTCTCTAAAACCATTAATAGCATTGGGATTATTCCCCAGTATTGATGGTACTAATTTCACTATGGATCATATAGTTAACTTCACTATTGAGCCACTCTTGAAACATACTCTGTAAAATTTCTTTAGACTTTTCTTCGGTTAATTCAGCTGGAATAAATTCTTCAACTAAGAAAAGATGATATCCTTGTTCGGTTTGCAGGGGATGAGTCACTTCTCCTGGCTGAACACTAAAGATAAGGGCAGCTATCTCAGGCTTAAAACTCCAACGAGGCAACTTTCCTTCATAGCCACACCGTCGCTGCCTTTCTGGGTCTATATCATAGAAATGAGCAGCTTCATAAAAACTGATTTCTCCTTCCTCAATCTGATAGAAAAGCTCCTGAGCAATTTCCTCAGAATCCACCAGAATTTGATAAACCAAAACTTGCTCAAAGTCCAGTCGATTTTGAGCAAAGCTTTTTTCCACATCTTTATAAAATAAGGACTCAGCAAGCTTTTGGGCAAGCAAGCGATCGCTAATTCCCGCTTCCCAATCCTCTGCTGTCACCATCTGATCTGCCAGCCAGGCCAATGTTTCTGCTGCCTTTTCCAAACGATTGGCATAACGGATCTCATCCGCCTGAGCTTGCACGTCTTCTGGTGTGACTGTTATCCCTCTTTCTTGAGCCGCTTTATTGATAACTCGTTGATACAAAACTTTTTGACAGATGCCCTTCAGATGCATCTCCTTTTTCAAGGAGTACATAATTTCCTCTGGAGTCACCGATGCTTTGGAAAGGTCAACCATTACACCCGATTATGAACTATAACTGGAACTACTTACAGTCTTGGTCAGAGTCAGCTGAGTTAACTGTCTGACTCTTATCATCATACAAAAAGCAATTCCTAAATTTTGCCAATTTGCCAAATTGAGGGCGGAGTATTTGCCAGCAAAAATCAAAGTTGAGACTTATCCCTCAATCAAAACACCTCGCCCCTCAATCCCCGTTTTGAAGCCAGCACACAGAAACTAGATTTTATTAAGCTGATAGCTTTAGAAGTATCTGCTAAAAAAGTTAGTCCTCGTGAAAAAAGCTTCCTGAATATCAGGTACTGAGAAGTTATCAGTACCAGCCCTAGCTTCAACAATACCCGCAGTGTTTGTGGCTTTATTAGCAGATGCTTGCACTGCACTCGTAGCCATGTTTCCCTTAGGATCCATGCTCATGGCATTACTCATAGTACTTGCTGCCTCAGAATTTACTTCCGATACAGATATAATTGCAGAATGACTACCGTTCATGGTTGTAAATGAGCCAGGTAACTCCCATAACCGAAAGTGATCAAACATAATCGTTAAACTCCTTTGTTACTAATGGAACGAGTTAAAAACATTTTAATTATTGAAAAATTCACTAATTTTTTTGCATAAATCGGGAACTTCGGATCAGGAATATTCGGATCGGGTAACTTGGAATCAGTGGACGATAATTGACAAAAACATTATCAGAAAAGCGATGGAGCCCTTAAAACCCTTGTTACTATTGCTAGCTTACCTATTGCTAGCTTGCCTATTGCCTTAAAAGGATAAGCAAAGTACCTCACCGAATTGATAACTGCTATATATTTGTTGAGTTATCCAATCAAACGATAAATCCCAAAGGGATCATGGACAGAATAACCCCAGTAATGACGATCCCTAGCCCTAGCCTCAGCTTTTGCCCTAGCTTCAGAAAAGAACTCGTCTACATGGATAAAGCTTTCTACGGAAGTATCGGTATGCTGAGCTAACGCATCGGCCTGAGCATTAGTGGCACCAATGCCAGGACCAGCGAAGGCTTCAGCAGTAGTAAAAACAAAACCACCTAAAATAGGGTGGTCTGTTGCCTGTAGCTCAAAATATTCTAATTGAGCAATTTTCATGAATGATTCTCCTGGTCAAATTAGGTAATAGTTAATTGTGATCGGGAGCATCTAAAAGCAACTAAATATAAAAGCAACTAAAAATGATAAATTGGGAGCACCGTTTTCTGTAAGTACCGAGCAAGATGCTCCCACTACCAATTACGTCCTTATTTTACTAACCACAAGCAAAATGCTTCCACTACCAATTCACAAAAATGGGATGCTCCCATTGTGATTAATGCTGCGGAAAGATGTTACTGATTTTTGCTTCATCTTTCCGCAGCATTGATAGCCTTAAGTCTCAAGGATTACTCTAAGCCGTTTTAGTAATAATGCTTCTTATTCTTAGAAGAACTAACAGATATTGTACTTAGGGTAGATTGAGAACCATGCTCAGTAGTGGTAGTACTGCCAGTGACGTTAGTGAAGGTCTTCTCACCAAAGGCTTGTGCGCGGCCATCAATCGTAGCTACGTTCTCTTCAATGTCAATACCGACGTTGATAAATTTGTTAAATCCGAAAGGGAAGTAAGGTTGGTAGTAGCCATATCCACCCACAACTTTGGGGTCTTCAGCAATAGTTTCTAAATGATTTAGATCAGAAATAATCATTATTTATTTCTCTCCTTTTTGTTTTTTAATAAAACTGCTTGTTTGACACTTCAATTAAACTATCAAAGTTCAAAATGTTTGTCTCGCTAATTTGGCAATTAACCTATTGAGTTCCGGTTTGATATAACTACTGATACTTTAGTATTTTGAAGTCATCAAAATGAATGACTTACACCTAAAAATGAGTGCAATAATCTTGATATAGAATTGAATTTAATGCATTATATTAGGATATGAATACACCCAGGTTTACAAATTACTTAATCACAAAAAGTTCCTGATTAAGTACTAACGGCTGATAGCAGAGAAGCCAATACCTACAGACTTGGAACCAGTTACTCCACCTTGCTCAATAGTGATGAAGACGCTTTCTTGCTTAGTAGCAACGTTATTACCTTTATCGCTAGAAGCTTCAGATGTAACACCACCTGAAGCGGTAATACCATTAATGTCTACACGAGAGATAATGCTGGTATTGAAAACTTCAGTTTCGGTGATGGTGCTGGTGGTGTTGAAAACGCTGGTGACATTGTTGTTGAATGTGATTCCAGCAATAGTAGTACCACCTTGAACTTGGCTAGCGTCAACGGATTCTAGATGGTTTAGATCAGAAATAAGCATTGATTTTCTCCTTTTTTATTGTTAATAATGGGCAAACCCATCTAAATTATAGAAACGTTACTCAGAAAAGATTTCAAACTTAATAAGTTAAAATACTTATCATATGAATCTCATATCCAGTAGGCATTTCAAAATAAGATGCGTTTACCCTGAATAATGAATCGAGGTTTACAAATTACTTAATTAGTAACTTGTCCTGATTAATTAATGACGGCTGATTCCAGAGAAGCCAATACCTACGGACTTGGAACCAGTTACTCCACCTTGCTCAATAGTGATGAAGACGCTTTCTTGCTTAGTAGCAACGTTATTACCTGCATCGCTAGAACCTTCAGATGTAGTACCACCTGAAGCGGTAATACCATTAATGTCTACGCTAGAGGTAATGCTGGTATCGAAAACTTCAGTTTCGGTGATGGTGCTGGTGGTGTTGAAAACGCTGGTGACATTGTTGTTGAATGTGATTCCAGCAATAGTAGTACCACCTTGAACTTGGCTAGCCTCAACGGATTCTAGATGATTTAAGTCAGAAATAAGCATTGATTTTCTCCTTGTTGGTTGTTGATGATGAATCGAGGTTTAGAAACTAATTAATCAGAAACTTTTCGTGATTAATTACTAACGGCTGATTCCAGAGAAGCCAAGACCTACAGACTTGGAACCAGTTACGCCACCTTGCTCAATAGTGATGAAGACGCTTTCTTGCTTAGTAGCAACGTTATTACCTTGATCGCTAGAACCTTCAGATGTAGTACCACCTGAAGCGGTAATACCATTAATGTCTACGCTAGAAGTAATGCTGGTATTGAAAACTTCAGTTTCGGTGATGGTGCTGGTGGTGTTGAAAACGCTGGTGACATTGTTGTCGAATTGGATTCCAGCAATAGTAGTACCACCTTGAACTTGGCTAGCCTCAACGGATTCTAGATGGTTTAAGTCAGAAATAAGCATTGATTTTCTCCTTCTTTGTTGTTGATTTTATTTCTGTGGAGCAGCTTTGTTTTAGCTGTTGATATAACTATATCCATATTCCCCTAGGCATGTCTCGCCAATTTGGCTTCAAGCTTTTATTTTTTGAAAATCACTGGATTTACTAAAAGGATGTAGTCAGCAGTAACCAATTCTGGATTAGTTCAAATAGATTGGTAATATTTCTGGGGTTTTAGTCAAGTAAATTCTTAGGAATAAACTGGTCATTATATCTAATATAAAAAAAAATGAACGCCACTTTGGCTTGAGATTGATGCTTGACTCCTCCCACAACTAAAGAGTGACTAGTAACCGATTCTGAATTAGTTCAAAGAGATGGGTAAGGTTGATGGGGTTTTAGTGAAGTAAATTATTAGTAATGAACCGGTTATTATATCAAATCTAATTAAAAATATGAACGCCACTTTGGCTTGAGATTGATGGTTGAATCCTCCCACAACTAAAGTAAGTGCTAAAGTCCGTGCTATGTCCAGTCATTAGTTAATAGCAAAGGGAACAGCGGATCACCGGAACAGGGAGCAGGGAGCAGGGAGTGTGGGAAGTGTGAGGAGAGGGGGCGTGTGGGGAGATCGGGAGATGGGGAGATGGGGAGATGGGGAGATGAAATTAATAATGTGTAGCCCTGTGAGGGCTAAGAATTGGTATAACCTGAGTTCGATATAAGCGATCGCTTGAGGAAAGACTAAGGAATACAAGGGTTGGGCAACTAGGCTAGATTAAGGCTTTCAGGGTTACGTCGAACTTAGGTTAACTAGGGATTAGCCACGCTTAAACCCTTAGATTAGGCCCGCTTAACCATTAACCGTGCCACCTAGCCCTCACCCTCAAAACTAAATTGACAGATTACTAGGGCTGTTTTTACTAGGGCTGTTTCATTCCGGTCTGTGATCAGATAAAAAAACGCCTCGTCCATCAACAGGTGCGACCCGTGGCGAATTAAATTCGCCAACGGAAAGCGCACCTAATGGACAAGGCGGTTATTAATGAATTACTTTGACCACAGGCTTAGTCTGATCTGGTGTGGTGGTAAGCAGTGGCTGGTAATGACAATGAGGATGGGTAGGAAAATGATTATACCTGCTCACCACAGGGAAACCAAACAGTCTTGCCGTAAATAATCGGTTAACTTCTTGAGGATGGATTCCTCTTCTTCCAGTTCAGTGATTAAGCACTGTTCTTGATCGCCACCGTGGACCTGTGAAGTTTTCTTGCCAAGGGTCTCTACATAAGCCAGATCTTTGATCTGGCTCAAACGCTGCCGTGCATTCAAGACTTTATTGCTATTGGTCATCATACTAGCTTGCTTCTGTAAGATCATGTCCCGGTTTTGTTTGAGCAAGCGGCTGTAGGTTCTAGAAGGCATGTAGTCTAGGGGGTTATGGCCTGCCAAGCGTAGCATTAACACACAAGCCCAAGAATATTTGCCATCAAGGATGGCTTCCTCGATCTCGCTAAACTTATCAATATCCATCATTTTGTTGAGCTTGGTATTGGCAGAAGGAATACGATAGGTCATGGTTATTTCTTATCCTGTAAGTCTAAAGGTCAATAGTTTATAAGCTGGGGTGCAGTTAACTTGCAGATTTCAAGGAATTACTAGCAAGTTGACTACTAAGCATTAACGGTTAACTGTTAACCGTCAACGGAAAACGATCAGTCAGTGATGAAAGTGATTTGAGAACAGAGCACTATAGATCGATGCCGCTTTTTTGCAGTTGTCGCATCGGATCCAATAAGAAATCGATAATCCGACGGCGGCGGATGATGATGTCAGCATTGGCGGTTTGACCAGCCTTAAACCGGATGATTTCATCCTCTTCAATCACATAGTCACGGTCGAGGGACACTTTCACCTTATAGACTGAACCCATTACTTGATCGGCTTTAGCATCGGAAGAGATGGAAATCACCGTGCCTTTGATGATGCCGTAATCCTGATAGGGATAGGCATCAAATTTCACTTGCACCGCCATTCCTTCGTTAATAAACCCTGCCTCGCGAGTAGGCAAACTTGCGGATAGCACTAAGGGGGCACCTTGAGGAGCGATTTCGGCGATGCTACGTCCCGGTTGCACGACTTCACCAGCATTACCAATGTTGAGGGAAGATATTATCCCATCCACTGGCGCTTTGAGAAACTTCTGTTTGAGCCTGGTTTTAGCAGTAGTAACCAGGGTTTCATTTTCAGAAATTCTAGCTTTGATTTGGGTCAGTTCCACTTCCAACTGTTGAATTTTCTGCTGTGCTTCCAGGCGAGTGGTGCGTCCCGTTGCTTGCCGATGCTCTAATTCTGCCTCTAGTCGCTTAATTTCTGCTAAAGTTTGTTGTAGCTCACCTCGGCTTTGGCTAGTCGCCGCTTCGCGATCGCGTATACTTTGCTGAGCTTGAAAGATCTGTTCGCGAGTACTCAAACCCTCTTGCAGTTTGCTTTCGGTAACAGCACTTTGGCTAGCACGAAAGCTTTGTTCTGCTTGAAATACCTGTTCTTTCGAGATTGCTCCTTCTGCCAACAGAGGCTTAAGGTTATCGAGTCGTTCCTTGAGAGCCACTACATTAGCCCGCCGTTGCTGGAGCAGTTCTTGGGCTGTCGCCTGCACCAGCTTCATCCGTTGTAATCGTTCGCGATTAGCAGCTTTAGCTAACTGATGTTGAATGATTTGTTGTCTAATTGCCGATGCACTAGCCTGTGCTCGTGCGATCGAAGCTTGTTGTGCTTGAACTTCTGCTTGGGTAATCTGCTCACGAGTTTCTGCTTCCAGACGGGTTCTTTCAAGCAGTCCTTGCATCTGAACTAACCTAATCCGGTCTGCATTAAGCACTTTCTCTAAACGCTCTACTTCCTGAGTGGCAAGCTCTGTATCCAGTTCCACCAAGACTTCCCCAGCTTTAACCGCTTGCCCTTCTTTGACCTTAATACTAGCAATCTTGCCTGGCTCAATCGGGTCAACTTTATAAACGTCGCCTTTTGGTACTAAGCTTCCATGAGCTTTACCGACTTCATCAATCTGCCCAAACGTTGCCCAAGCCACAAATATCGTACAGAAGCTTAACCCACCTAACATCAGCAACCGGGGAAGGTTCGCCGGAGGCTGGTCGAGGGTAGTTTGTATCGAGGTTGACCATTTGGACGTATTAGAAGCATGGGCAGTATTGGTTCCTACCTCTGTGCTAGGTGAGGCTACAGCCTCTTGGTCATAATCAGGTCTCAGGCGACCTGATGGCATTAAAACGACGTTACCCTGACGACTCGTAGCCGCCTCAGGTGGGGAGTTGATTGGTTTTGCTTGTGTCATGGTGGTAGATCACGCTAAATTAACATTTTAGGGAAATGACCAATGTTTTGGGAAAGTCAGCGACCAATTCTCTTGCTGCCCTTAGCTTAGAGGGGCGAGTTTGGTATTGTTGGGCAGACCGAAATCTTTGGCATTACCTGACTCTACTTGCCCCTTTTTGAGATAGCTTAAATGCACCCCGAGATCAGAACTTAAACCCTTCCCCTTTAAGTAGCCGTCGGTCGGTCAAACCGCTTGGCTGAGCATGCTGTGAGGTGTGGACTTGAGCAGGACTGACCCTAGAGTTAGGCTCTCCAAGTTATCTCCGTCTCACCTTTAGTGGGGTGCATGGGAATGAATTAAACAAAGGAATTGGAATTAAACTCTCCGGTGAGTGTGCGTCATGGGGGATTGTCAGGGGATTCTAAATGGTTGTTACGAAATGGGTGTGGAGCCATATCTGAACACGTTTTCATCCCCTTCTATTCACACAGGGCTTTTCCACTTTTCTGATAAAAGATCAATTTCATCTGAGTATGTTGCTAAATTGGCAGATTTTTGGCAGCTTTTTACAAAGCTTGACATAGTGATAGCTAGCTTCAAATTTCATTTGTCCTTAGTCATTAGTCCTTTTCACATCACTGTGTTGCCAAATTGGCAAATTTTCACATAGTTTGATATAGTGATAAATAGGTTCAATTTTTCTTAGTCATTAGTCCTTTGTGACTAACCAGGGTCTATGGGGATTTACAAATGACTAATGACTAAATAACTAATAACTAATAACTAATGACTAATGAGCACTTGTTAACGATCTATTAAAGATCTAGCTGCTGCTGTGCTAGATGATAGTAAAGACCTTGACGATCCATGAGTTCCTGATGGTTGCCTTTCTCGACCAGAACACCTCGGTCTAGGACAAGGATGCAGTCAGCATTGCGCACTGTAGAGAGGCGGTGGGCGATGATGAAGGTAGTGCGATCGCGACTAATGCGAGCTAAGTTTTGTTGAAAGCGGCGCTCGGATTCTGTATCTAGGGAGCTAGTCGCTTCATCCAGAATCAGAATCTTGGGGTTGCCCAATAGGGCTCGGGCTATGGCAATCCTTTGTCGCTGTCCACCAGAAAGGGTAGAGCCTCGCTCTCCTACTTTTGTATTATATCCCAAAGTCATACCTTGAATAAAAGCATGAGCTTCTGCTAGTTTGGCTACCTCTACGGCTTCATCCAGGCTGAAATCCGGTCGGTAGAGAGTGATATTTTCGACAATTGTCCCCGAGAACAAGAAACATTCTTGGGGTACCACACCCATTTGAGAACGCAAAGATTGGGGGGAAATATGGCGGATATCGTGTCCATCTATCAAAATACGACCATTAGTCGGATGATAGAGACCTTGCAGTAGCTTCACCAAGGTACTCTTGCCAGAGCCACTGCGCCCCACTAGAGCAATGGTTTCTCCAGCCCTAATCTGTAGGGAAATATTCTGTAGGATATTGCGATCCTCATCCTCGGAGTATCGGAAGGTAACATCTTCCAATATTACATCACCCTTAATCTCAGGTAGAACCAACATTGGTTCTTGAGGATTCTCCTCTGGCTTAGCAGATAAGACATCATTAAGCCGTTCTACAGACACCAAGATTTCTTGAAACTCATCCCAAAGATTCACTAGAGCCAAAATCGGACCAGTGACTCGGCCAATGAGCATATTAAACGCGACATACTGACCGATAGTAAGCTGCTCATTAATTACTAAGCTAGCGCCAAACCAAAGCAAAGCGGTGCTGCTGAGAGTATTAATTAGAGAACTAATTGACCCTAACCCGTTAGCCAGGTTTCTACCTTTAAATTGTACATTCAACTGATTGGTGAGGCGATCTTCCCAGCGCCAGCGCACTTCTTGTTCCGAAGCCGCCGTTTTCACAGTAGCAACCCCTGACATCATTTCCACTAACATAGAATTTTGTTGGGCTGCTTCTTTAAAGATTTCCCTGGACACCTGGCGTAGAAAGGGACTGGCAATCACAGTCAAGATGGCGATGGGGAAAATCGTTGCCAGCACCAGCAAGGTTAAGCGCCAATTGTAGTAGAGCATTAGTCCAATATAGACAAACACCATCACCACATCTAGCCAAGTCGCAATCGCTTGCTGAGTTATAAAACCCTGAATTTTTCCAGTTTCCTGAATTCGGGTCAGGATATCCCCCACCTGGCGGGATTCAAAAAACTTCAGGGGTAAGGTCAGGGTATGGTTAATGAAGCCACTGACGAAGGTGAGACTAAGCCGATTGGAAAAGTAGTCCAGCAAGTAGCGTCTGGTGAGACTAACCCCAATCGTCCAAAGGCCAAAGATGATTAGACCAATGGAGAAGACATTGAGAGTGACAAGGCTTCTGTTAATAATCACCCGGTCAAGAATGATCTGGGTAAATAAGGGAGTAATCAGACCAAAAACCTGAAGGATGAGGGTAGCCAAGATAATTTGCAGCAGGACTGAGCGATGGGGCCATAGCAATCCCCAAAACGGCCCTAAAGAACGTTTGTCGCTGGGAGTAATTGCTAGTTGGGGAGTTGGATCCAATAGCATGGCATACCCAGTCCAACTTTGGAGAAAGTCTTTGCGAGCAAGCGATCGCTTCCCCACTGCTGGATCGGCAACGAGTACCTTATTACCCTTTACCTGGTAGACAACAATATAGTGATCTCCTTGCCAGTGAGCAATCCAAGGATTACTCCGATCCGCTAAGCGACCTAAAGAAGCCCTGACTGGACTAGCTTGAAACCCTAAACTTTCCGCTGCTTTAGCTAAACCTTTGAGGGATGAACCAGAACGACCCACTCCCGCCAGTTCCCGCAGGGAGTTGAGAGCAAAGCGTTTGCCCCAATACTGCCCAATCATGGCTAAGCAGGCAGCACCACAATCAGAAGAAGCTTGCTGCTCAATAAAAGGATAGCGCTGCCAAAACCTTAGGAATCTCCCACCCGGCTTTGCTGGTTTGGGAAAATCAAAGCTTTCTGACTGACTGGGTTCAAGGGGCGTTTGTTGCTTAGGAGTTTCTAAAACTCGCCGAGTCGGTCGTGCTCTAGTCTGGTTTGCATGTGGTGACGGAGTATGGGTCTTGTTAACTACGCCTTGATCCGATGGAGATTTACCGTCACCATTTTTAGCACTTTGCCTGTTCTCCTGATCCGGTGACTCGGTGGAGTTAGCCAAAACTGGTGCGATCGCGCAAGCCGCTTGCCAATGCTCTTGAGGCAGCTGGTAAAGCAATACATCAGTTTGGGCAATCCAATCTGTGGGTACTGGCATCGGATATCCCCAACTTTCTCCGATGCTAGGAAATGGAGCAGAGGAATTTGCCTCTGTTCCTTCTGGCGTTCCCATTTGACCACTACGTAGCCAGCAATGACCAGCTTGGGAAGAGGACACCAGAGACTCCCCAGCCTCAATGCGTGTTTCTACGATGTAGGGCAACAGTTGATTTAGGGTAACACCGTTAAGCGATCGCAAATTGGTCAAAGTCTTGAAGAAAATTAGGCATTGCCGGTGCTGGGCTTGTTTCCCCAGGATTTCCGACCACTTTGGCAACCGTTCCAACCAAGGCAAGAGTTGATTTAGGGAAATACGAGCAACTTGTCCTGAACTCGCTGCGATCGCTCTGTAAGGATAGGATAGACTACCTAAGAGATCATAGGCACCAAAAGTTTCCCCTTCTTCGAGTACCTGTATGGAAACCTCCCGCTGTTTTTCAGCATCAAAGCCTAGTAGTCGTACCCGACCCTGACAAACTAGGTAAAGATATTGGTGATCTTGTTCAATCTCAACAGAATCTTGGGATAGCTCTGGTTTAGTATAGGCAAGGATTTTATCCCCTAGCTGGAAGTGATCAAGGTCAAATGATTGACTAAATTCGTAGTTGAGCTTTGGATCGACTGAGTCTAGGGTCAAGCTTTGAAGCACCACTGATAAATTGCTAGCAGGGTCTGGGTTGATAGAAGACGGTGGTTTACTAGGCTCTGCTGAATCCCTGATTATATTCTTCATATGTTAAACATTGAAAATTGATTTTTAACAATTAACCATTTACAATTAACCATTTATAATGAACTACATTTAGTTATCTAATAACTTAGTTTTTGTCAAGTCATTAACCGGCTAGTTACCAATAATTAACAAAAAATTCACAAATACTTTAAGTAAACTTCATCGAAACTTTAAATTCCCCCTAGAGCATCTGGTGTAAAGTAAACCCATAAGGGTTGGGGAAAGGGAGATAGGAGGTCAAGTCATCAGCCAGCTCATCAAGCCAATAGATGTCAGCTAGATCTAAGCAGATAGTGCGGTTGATGCGAGTGCAGTTCAACAGATTAAACGGGAAGACGTTGAAAACTAGGCTCTGCATCAATAATCAATCAAACTGACCTAGGCAGGTGGTTAACTTCAGACTTGATGAATCTCCCAACTTTCCCTAACCCTGACTAGACCTTACTAACAACCTGTGATTGTGAGACAGGGGTTTTGCCAACTGGATGCTTACCAGATTGACTATTTTCTTTGATTAAGCGATTGTAGGTTCGGTAAGGGATGTAATGGAGGGGGTTGTAACCAGAAAAACGCAGAACTAACACACAAGCCCAAGAATACTTGCCCGCGATGATAGCTTCTACGACCTGGTTAAGCTGCTCATTATTCATGACTTGTTCAGAGCTCGTAGAGGTTGACGTTGGTTGAGATGTTCTACTAGTTGATGGTCTACTAGTTATTGAGAGTAATTTTTTGGCCATGGTAGTCACCCAGAATTAACGACATCATGTAATGGTCTATACCCAACTGGCAAAGGGAAGTTGCCAGTTCACCGGGGTAATAATTAAGCCTTGGAACAGGTTTTGGATTATTGCAATTGAACCACGTAGCTGACTATGGGCTTTTAGCTCATAGTTGTTTGTCTAAACTTTGTATAAACACGCTTTGTATAAACACTTAAGCTACTACAAACTAGCGTGGGGGACAATAACAAACTCTCAACCCAAGGATTAATCGGTGGAATATGTTGAGGCTCACTCACTCAACATATTCCACCATGATCATTGGCCACAATCGATTTAACAACTGCTGGAGTAGAACCGACTTGAGTTTGAGATCGATTACCAATCTAAATACTTGCCAGTGGGGTTGAGTTTTCCCAATCAGCCCCATATGAGTCCCTTGTAATGTGGGCAGCTCAGTGATTGCAGTTATGTCACAAAATACTTTCAGGAGATTGAACATCCCTTGCAGTAAGCTGATTGCCCCCTTTTTTGCTCCCACCGAGACTGATACGTTTGACGATAGCACATCATTCCGGAAGCTGCTATCGTGTTCAATGCCTTCAGTGCCAACACCAGTGTCGGAGGTGTCAGATGTAAGAACCCTCAGCAATCGGTTCGAGATAGTTAACCCACAGCACTGCCAGCTATGGCTAGGGTCGTCAGTGGGATTTAAACCTACTGCTTTTAGGTTCAATTTGCTAAGCACCCCTGAAAACCTCTTAGTAAAAAGCTGGATTAGAGAACGCGGCGATGGCTTCCGCTTTCCTAATGGTATGTTCATGAGTCTGTCGGATGATTTTTTCAAAGTTGATGCTGTTGTGACACCTAATGTTACACCTAATTTTTCACAATACCAGAGGCTTGCCTACATAGAGTAAGCGCAGATGAGCGTGAAATATTGATCCTATTTCAGGCCAGTTACAACAACAAAAAATACAAACCCTCTTTAAATTCCTCTGTCTTTAGACAGAAAAATTTTATGTTGTCTGGAGTAAATCCCCAAACACCTAGACACCGAAACAGATGAGCACCTGAATTTACCAATATTATAGAGTTTTTATCTAGAGTTTCTGTGTGGCTAACTGCTGAGCTGAACGATTTGAGTATATCTACTCAGCCTTAGCTCCATAACGGCGATGGCGTCTAACCTGAAGTAGTTACAAGTTCTATTCAAAAAGCTGGCCGAGTGAGCTGAAACAATAAAATCAAGCTTCTTGAGCATAGTTACCCTCTTTGATTCTTTCAAAAAAGACAAATCCAAAATTGGATTGGTTTGGCTGTCAGGTTGATGAAGTTATATTTCACGCCGATGATCTTGAACCTGAAACTTTGTTCATCTACAAAAGGAAATCTAGTAAATTCAAGGGGTAATTGTCAAGCGAAAACTCACATTTCTTTTCTACATTCACATTTTGTTCATATTTTCTTCACAAAATTACCAAATTTACGCAAATTTCACACAATCTTCACGTAATCTTGAGTAAGCTGAGAAGGAAATCTAGGACCTATATGTCACCCTGCTCAACTTAAAGATAACTTTAATCAAATCTTTACTATATGTTTACTAAATCTTGCTCCACCCCCAATGTAAATTTTTGTGACAAATATCATGGTCAATCTGCCCCCTCTGTCCCCTCTTCGGGTCTATTCTCCCTCTAGGGTTACTGAACTAAGGAACTCCGTCAAGTGTAGTCGGGTCAGTGACCAATTCCCAATTCCCAATTCCCAATTACCCTCAATCATTGCATGAATCAGCAACGCCCTCCCTCTTGCCGATCGTCTTGGCTTTATGACGTCATAGAGATTGTGATAGTTGAACAAGGGGGGTGGCATCAGGGTAAGCGCAAGAATCAATAAGCTGTAGCTTATTGAGAAAAAACTGGGTTCATTATCAACTATTAAACTCTATTGAGAATCAAGTTCTACGAGATTATAGGGGTTTCGAGCCACGATCAACCGATATCCAGCCAATGCACATTATGGGCAATTTTTTCTGGCGCTTACCCTGGGGGTGGCATCAGGGAAAGGCAACCACAACATTGACTCATCTGTTCCGTTTATACCCCGTCGAAGTGTTAAAATCAACCATCATCTGTATTTTTACTAACCTATTCCTATGAGGCGGTTAAGACAACTCTTCCAAAAACTTAGAAATGCAGGCAAAGATGAGAATTTTTTATACGGGCTAAATCTGTTCGAGGGTTTTGTTTCCAAAGTTCTCTCTTTGGTGATGGTGGTGGTAATATTGGTTGCACTTAGAAGCCTAGTTATCTCACTAGTTAAAGAAATAACCAATCCAGAAGCAATAGTTTTGAGCAAAACACTTTTCAAAATATTTGGACTGTTTCTAAATATTCTCATTGCACTAGAAATTTTAGAGAATATAACCGCTTATCTGCGAAAACATGTTATTCAACTTGAGTTAGTTGTTGTTACGTCTTTAATTGCCGTTGCCCGTAAAATCATTATTCTTGACCTGGAAAAAACTTCTGGAAGCCAGGTAATTGGATTAGCAATTGCCATTATATCTCTATCAATTAGTTACTGGATTATCCGCAGTACTAGCACAAGAAAACTTCATTAATGAATAAGATTGAGAAGACTATGACTAATTTTTTCCAATTTGAAACGGATTTTGTGGATTCTTTACGGTGCATTCCTATGCAAGTGCGGATGAAATTAGATACTTGCGGCATCAAACTTAACCTGAGCCACTGGCATCAGTTTAATCAACACGAGCGTCAACAACTGGTAGAGATACCCTGCACTACGACTGAGTCAATCCAAAAGTATGGAGACTATGTTCAACACCTAGTTATAAACTATACAGGAAAACCGGCTTCTAATTTACCTGTTGACCCCCAAGCTCCCTGGATGAATTCTCAGGTAATTCCATCTACCGTGGCGGAAAAAGCTATGGAATTTGGAGTTGTAGTAACTACTCAACAGTGGGCAGCACTAACTCCTATCCAACGTTTTGCCCTGATTAAACTGACGCGCCCTAGTCATGAAAACAAAAACTTTTTACCAGCACTAAAGGAATTCCAATTAGTTTTTGTTAACCGTTAACCTACCCAACAAGGGACGCCTACGGCGAACACCCTTCAACAAATTCAGACCAAGTCAAATATGCCCCTTAAATCTGGATTAGCTTAACTGCTAGAAGTACCTAGCTGATCTACCAAGACCTGATCCTGACAAGACTGGTTTTGGGCTTTCTGTATTAGCTCTCGCATTTTATCAAGATTATCTAAGGCTGACTTAAGCTGGCTTTGACGTAATTCTGATGATAGGGTAGAGTGGTCAGCTAGGTTTTCTAGAATAGCTTGAATAGTGTTGAGCAGGATACACAGTTGATAATCTTGAGTGGTACCCAATTTACTTTTGGGGTATTTGAAAGCCTCACACTGTTGGGAAGTATTTAATGCTTGACCCTCTATGGGTTGTGACAAAATCACTGTTAGTTCTCTGTTTTGGTCTGTGTTTTGGTCTGTGTTGGGTGGCTCTGATTTATGATTAAACCTATCTCCTGATAAAGCGATCGCATTTTCTGCCACCTCCCCAGATTCTTCACCAGGGGGAATGGCTTTGTGGGATTTGTTCACGGATTCTTTGGCTGGGTCTAATTGCTCAACGGTTTGCTGCAATGTCTCCACAATCCCATACATTTCCATTGGGTCAAACACTCGCAGCAGGGTTGTTTGGGTGACAATACCAATTTCTTTACCCCAATTCCAAGACACCACCAATCGCCGCACACGACGCTTTTGCATTTCCTGATGAGCTGTCCATAGAGAATCCTCAGGACTCAGCAGAAATAGAGGTGTACTCATCACATCCTGAGCCTGGACTTTAGACAAATTCAGCTTCAGAGACTGAAATTGGACAATATCCCGCTCTGTGACAATCCCCACTGGCATACAGTTATCCTCTCCATGGTCGGAGGTAATGACCACACAACTAACTCGGTGCTTATTCATGAGTCGGGCTAAACTCAATACTGAGACAGTTGGAAGGGCATTAACCACCTGGGGGGTCATCACTTCTGATACCCGCCGTAACTTGAGCAGATTGGCTGGTCGCAATACCTGGCGAATTCGCTCTGGTGAGACAACACCCACTAGCTGACCATGATCATCCACAATTGGTAAGTGGCGAATCCGAAACCGACGAAATATAAATAAGGCGGCAAAGATATCCCGACAAGCAGTTTGAGGAAACGTAATCACCGGCTGTGCCATGACCTCAGCTACTGTTACCTCTTGAAAGTTAATGCCATTAGCCGTCAGCCGGACAATATCGCGCTCAGTAAAGATTCCCAGCAACTGGTCTGAGTCCATTACCAAAACGCAGCTAGACCGTGGCTCACGAATGCTGAGCTGGTCTGATGGTGAGTGGAAATTGGGCAATGAACAACTTTTGCCTCGCTCCTGACTCATCAAAGCAATTATGTCGATTAGAAGGGTGTCAGGAGCAACGATCAAAGGCTGATGGTCAATTGCTTCTTCTAGGGTTGGGGCGCAGATAAGTCGATCGTTAAGTTGCATAGTTAATTTGATGGGTGAACTTCCATGACCTACGACCGCCGCCAACCGCTTAAAACTATGGCGCTGGTGTATTTACTGAGCCTGGGTTTTTTTAGAGGGATGTTACGGAAAAATCCCGCAAATATAGAAATAATATGCACATAACTTGTATAAAGGTCTATAATAAATAGATGTTACAGCAAAATCATCTTTAACCCTTATATGACATAGCTTTTGGCTTTCAGAGGTTGCCAGGTTACCTGGGACTTTAACCATGTGGGCTTAGGGGCAAATAATTAGGCATTGCTGACCTAGCTTGGCAATTGTCCGATGGGATTGTCCGATGGAATTGTCCGATGGAATTGTCCGATGGAATTGTCCGATCAGGTTCTCTGGCTTATCTAACTTTGTGTTGAAGGTGTTCTAACTACTTTACCAGCTTGGAGCTTACTCTTTTAAGTTTCCTTGACTGGGGTTTTGAGGCAAACTAGACACCCTAGGGGTTCTACCGTATAGCCGGTCTAAAACCCGCTTAACCGAGATCCGTTTCCACTGCTGACCACGCTTGGTTGTATAGCCATGCTGATTGAGCCAGTTAGCGATTTGTTGTAATGACTTACCCGATTTATGGTGACGGCGAATTAACTCAATTACATGCTGTTCTTGGGGATCATCCACCAACTCACCATTTAGGGCCCGTTGACCGAAGGCCGGTGAACCATAACCTGCATAGCCACCCATAGTTGCCTTCGCTTGTCTACCTTGGTTTAGCCTTTCGATCAGGCTATCCCTTTCTAATTCCTCAGCAGCCATAACTTAATGCATCAAGCAACTTCATACAACTATGGTAAACCAAACTATAGCCTTAGCCATCCTGGTTATTACAGCTATTCAAACCGATTAACCGCCCCTCTTTTTAAGGGAAGATAAAAGTGGTAACTATGTTGATCATTGACCGTTGATCCTTGACTATAAGTTTGTGGTAGTTTTCAAAAATTTAAGGAGTATATCATGAGTACAGTGCCTTACATCAAAGACAGTGAATTTGATTCAATTTTAACCTATGAAGGGCCAGTAGTCGTGGATTTTACAGCCCCTTGGTGTGGTCCATGTCGTAAGATTAGTCCTTTCATGGAACAACTTGCTGAAGACTACAAAGATCGCGTTCAGGTCGTAAAAATCGATATTGATGCCGACAAAGCTACTGCCAAAAAATACAGGATACGCAGTATTCCTGCTGTGCTGATTTTTAAGGGCGGTGAGGTGGTAGAAAATATTGTAGGAGTTGTTCCCTATGAAAAATTTACTGCCGCCCTTGAAAAGCAACTTCAGGGTTAATTAAAAACAGAAAAATTTAAAAAACTTTCTGAATTATGAGTTAAATTCTGACTTATTTCCTTCAAGCAATGACATGTAAATGAGGAGAATCGGCAATGGAGACAACTCAATCAGTGCGATGTCCAAACTGTGGGAATATGGCTCAACGTCACTACTTAATCGGTTCTCAAGCATCACATTATGCTTGTGCTGGAGATCAGGTCACCAAAACTGAATGCCCAGTTTGTGACTATTTAATGGTGATGTGTGCTGTGAGCGGTAATGTGATTGAAGCTTACGCACCAGGTAGACAAGTTATGGCTAATTCCGGCAAATTTACCGAAGTAGTGAACAGAGAAAGGCCTGCTATGATAGAAGTAGGAATGAATCGCCGCAACAGGTTAGTGGCTAGTAGAAAATATCAATTAACTACTGTAGGGTAAAACAGGTAAGCTATCAGCTATTAGCTGATAGCTTAAGGCAAAAGGACACTGGGATATATCTTCTTTATTTGATTTCAATAATAGACAGTTGAAAGGCACAACAGCTTATCGAGTATATTGCTGAATTTTGGCTTGAGCTCTGGCATAGGCGGAGGTACCTTCAGGAATTTGTCTCAAATAATCCAAAGCCTTAGTGTAGTTGTTCAAAACAGCTTGATTATCAGCCATCTTTAATAGATAGTTAGCCCTAATTTCTTGCTTAGCGGTATAGTCAACAATTTTTGACTGAGCCTTAGCATAGGCATCGGTATGTTTAGGAATTTTTTTCAAATATACCAATGCACCGGTAAAGTCTTGCTGAGCGGCTCGATTGTAAGCCTGCTGAAGAAGAAAGTTCGCTTTGATGTTTCGCTTTTGAGTGTACTCAGGAACTTTTTCTTGAATTGTAGCGTAGGCTTTTGTTCCCTTTGGGATTTGTTTAAATGTGTTGAGTGCACCAGTAAAGTCTCTCTCGATAGCCTGGTTGTAAGCTTGCTCTAGTAACTGGTAAGCTTCCTTCTCAAGATTGGCTTGAGCTTGGCTGACCATAGGTTCTATTTGCTGTTGCCAGAAGACAATATTAGGAATCTGACTAGCCTGCTCAACTACCTCTAGCCACTTCTGTTGGTCAAAGGCGGTTTTGATGAGGGGGAATAGGGCTTTGGCATCTTTCCAATCCTTTTGCCACTGAGCGATCGCATTTTGAGCATCCTGATAGTCTTCACTATCTTCCGGAATCGATTTTACCAGGTTCAGTGCTGCTTCTAAATCTCCTTCCTGGTACTTTTGCTCAGCCTGTGCTAGCTTAGTTTCTGCCTGGTTGGGAGTCTTGAGTAAAAAGTAGCCTCCAGCTACGACTAATAAGGCTAGATATGTGGAAACTCCGATTGCGGTGAGATTAAGTCCACTAGCCCTTCTTTTAGGAATAGTAGGCACAGAGGGAAAATAAGTTTCCTCTGTTTCCTCTGTTTCCTCTGTTTCCTCTGTTTCCTCGGTTTGAAGAGTCTCTGGTTCAATTGGCTCAAGCAGAGTATCGTCAGTTTTTTCTTTGTAGGGGTTTGGGGATGTTGGTGGTGCTGGGGACATTGGTAAGTTTATAGATGGTTTAGAACTAGTTAAGGAATGGAGTGCCTCCAAAACCTGATCAGCAGACTGGTAACGGTCTTTGAAGTAATAGCGCACCATCTGCTGAATAATGGCAGCGAAATCTTTAGTGACTGTGGCGTAGTCCTGCCAAAGGGCTTCTCCGGTTAATGGGTCTTCTTCTAGCTGTATGGGTTTGAGTCCTGTGAGTGCCTCAATGCCAATCATCCCTACAGCATATAGGTCACTACAGGGACGAGGTTTACCCAGAACCTGCTCTGTTGGTATATACCCGAATGCGCCCAAAGCCGCTATGGCACTAAATTGAACACCAACTAATGGTGTCCGCACCTGCTTAATACCGCTAAAGTCAGTTAAAACTAACTTGCTATCGTCTGATCGTCGGATCAGATTGTCTGGCTTGATATCACCATGAATCACCCCTTGGCGATGGACAAATGCCAAAATTTCTAAAACCTCTTGTAGCAGAGTAATCAATCTGCTTTCACTCCAAGGTTGATTGAGTTCCTCACTCAGGGGTCGTCCAGGGATGAAATCTTGAACTATGTAGAAGCTATGGTCAATTTCTAGGCAATCTAAAATTTGGGCAACTTGGTCATGCTGACAGATAATCTCCAAAATTTTAGTTTCACGACGAAATATATCTTTTGCAGCTTGCCAGCAGTCAGGGTCATCACTAACAGGACGGAATTGTCTAACAATACATTGGGGATTTCCCGGTCGGTAAGTGTCTACCGCAATATAAGTTTGACCCCAGCTCACACGGTTAAGGATGTCAATAACTTGATAACGTCCATTGATTAACTGTTCTGGTCCTGCCCCTGGGCTAAACGCTAGTCTAGACATACGCTTCTTACTAACCGCTTACGTTAATGTTTCCTGTGAAAGTGTTATTCATGGTGCTTCACAGCAAGGAGAGGAATAGGCCGAAGGTGGCGAAGAATGGAACAATGGAAGAATAAAGTATTTCTGATCTCCGTGATCTGAGCTATTTCCCCTATCTGCCCATTAGACTAGATACTATTGAGCAGATTAAACAGCCCTAAGGGGGGACAGAGAGTAGAGACGGTAGAATTTGCCAATAGTTTCAGATCAGCCATCACGAATACCTCAGTACCGTTAGACACTCCTCAAGGAAAGTTACACTTAATCTATTCTTCAGCCATCAGCTGCTCGATCCGGATGCTCATAAACAAGCTCTGTGCAAAGGGGTGATGGAATAATGGAATAATGGGATAATGGGATAATAGGGTGATATGTAGTATTCTTTTTTGGATTTCATATTACTGTTGGCCCTTTTGCCTTTATGCTGGAAAAGGGGCGATAGTAAGACAAGTATGACCATTCATCAAAAACAATCAATCCAAATTGCTGTTGTTGGAGACATTCATCAACTGTGGGAAGCGGAAGATGCTATAGCTCTTGAGCAGTTGGGTGTGGATCTGGTCTTATTTGTCGGGGATTTCGGCAATGAGGCGGTGGATATAGTCCAGATGATTGCTGCTATTGACCTACCCAAGGCAGTGATTATGGGAAACCATGATGCTTGGTATACTGCCTCGGAATGGGGAAGGAAAAAGTGTCCTTATGACCATGAAGTAGAAGATAGGGTACAGCAACAGTTGAACCTACTGGGGTCAACCCATGTGGGTTATGGTTACCTTGACTTCCCAGATTTAAATCTCTCTGTAGTTGGTGCTCGCCCTTACAGTTGGGGCGGGCAGAGTTGGCGGAATAAGAAGTTTTACAGGGAACAGTATGGAATTAATAGCTTTTCTGAATCAGTGGAGCGCATTTTAGCAGCAGTGCGTAGTGCGGCTTACGAAACGGTAATCTTGATCGGTCATAATGGTCCGACGGGACTAGGTGATCAAGCAGAAGCTCCCTGTGGGAAAGACTGGTATCCTACTGGTGGTGATCATGGGGACCCGGATTTGGAAGATGCGATCGCAAAAACCTATTCCTTGGGTAAAAACATTCCCTTAGTCACCTTTGGTCATATGCACCACATCCTAAAGCACACCAAAGACCGACTACGAACAATGATTGTTACTAGTCCGGAAGGGACTGTATACTTAAATGCAGCCAGTGTGCCTCGAATTATCGAAACTGATACAGACCGATTGCGGAATTTTTCGATAGTGTCTCTCAAAGGCGGTATAGTGGATCAAGTCTCCCTGGTCTGGGTGGGTAAGGATTACTCAGTAGTATCTAAAGAATTGCTTTACCAGTCTTCTGAAGCTTTGCTGGTATAAAGCTTAGTTATATAACTTTTTTATATAACTTTGTAGATATAGTCGCCATCCGAGCCCACGGATTGTTAATATAGATTTGCCAGGAGAGGTGGCAGAGTGGTCGATTGCACTCGACTTGAAATCGAGCGAGCCGAAAGGCTCCGGGAGTTCGAATCTCCCCCTCTCCGTTTTATAGATTATATTTGTTCAAAGTTGAGACTTGAGGGTTGAGGGTCAACCCTCAAATTTTTTCTTTCTTGATGCAAAGGGCGAGTCAGAAAGTAGGTTTAAGTTGATGTAGGGTGGGCAGTGCATCAGACAGATAATGAAGCTTGCCAAGGGGGTTGGTAGGCACTGCCCACCCTAGGATTCTTGATGCAGTAGCCAATGGGGAAAGTAGGTTTAAGTTGATGTAGGGTGGGCAGTGCATCAGACAGATAATGAAGCTTGCCAAGGGGGTTGGTAGGCACTGCCCACCCTAGGATTCTACGATTCATGACAATGCTGCAAGATCTCAGTTTAAGTAGGTTTAGTTTGCTCCATTGCCAATAAATCCCATTACTAGGCTGTCCGGAGCCAGGAAATGACCCAAATGATAAGCTCGCTCTTCAGTCTTGAGCAAGATTTTCTCATAGAGATAGCGGGTGGCACGATCGCCCAGGCTTTCTGCTTGAGCGGCTTGACTGCGTACTAACTGAATGATTGACTGCTCAGCTGCTAAGTCATGCTCTACCATCTGGCGAGAGTTGTAAACTCCATCAGATTCAGGAGTGAAGCAGCACAATTCAGCTAATTTGGCAAAACTAGCGGCTGGAATTCCTCCTAGTCCATTCAAACGCTCTCCTAGGTCATGGACATGATCCTCAGCATCCTCGTAGCTTTCTTCAAAGAATTTATGCAAGGAGTAAAATTCTGATCCTTCCACAACAAAGTGGTGTTTTTGATATTGCAGATACAATCCTTGGAAGCTGGCTAACGCAATGTTTAATCCTTCACAAACTGGGGTAGTAACGTTTTTTTCCAGCAAAATTGGATTGTCAGCAATTTCACCAAAGGAGCGTAGTAGACCCTGAGTTGTAGACATAATAGTGTTCTCCTATCGTTTTCATTAAGTGTGGCTTATTGCCATGCTTTTAAGTAGGCTAACACATATCATTTTATTTAACCTAGACTCTGAAATGTCCCTAATAACACAATTTTTAACTTTTTCAGAACCTCTATTGAGGATAATTTGTGATAGATTAGTTGAGAGAGATTTTCTATTAGTCACGACTCCGTGAACGGGATTTGTCTTGGTTAAATCGGCTTAAACCCAGCAAATTATAAAGATTCAGTCCACAAAAATGGCCATTTTTAAGGTTGATTAAAGAAAAACAGTGTTCCTAGAGGTAAATAACTATGTCTAAGTTTAAAGAGCCAGTCTCAGAGTTTAGTGTAGTAGGACAGTTATTAGACTTTGTCATTAAGGATGGCTATAAAATCAAGTATTTAAGAATTAATGTTTCAAATATCGAATATTGGATTAAGTTATCTAAACCTCTGAGAAAGAGCTTGGATCCAGCCATTATCCCTGGGGCTTGGATTGAGGTGAGTGGCACCAGCAAACTAAAGCGAAAAACTGGGAAACTTAAACTGAAAGCCTATGAGGTGAGCCTTGCTGCTCACCCCCACCAGCAGCCAACAACTGTTTTGGTTCCCAAAACTCCGACCCGGAAAGCGAGTATTTTAGTTTGTCAGAAATCCAGTTGTCGGAAACGGGGGGGTCAAGCGGTCTGTAATGCGATCGCATCGAGTTTAAAGGACCATGGTTTAGAAGACCAAGTCAAAATTAAAGAAACTGGCTGTCTCAAACAGTGCAAACATGGCCCCAACCTGGTGATGATGCCAGACAAAGCTCGCTACAGCGAAGTGGCTCCCCAGCAAATTCCCACCCTGATCGAACGACACTTTGTCTGAAGTTAGCCCATCAGTGGACTGCCGTGATGATGGACCAGGTACCAAGAGCCAGCCATAAGCTCAAACATATTGCTTGCTATGGATTCTGCCTCAATCCTTCTACCCTTGCTAACTTGCAACACTTTTTCTAGCACAACAACGTAGGCAAGAGTGTCCCTGACTTCAGTAGCAATAATCTCTGGTTCAATTTCCAGGTATTGGGTATTCTTGAATATCGCTTCCCAAGATGAGCTAATGTCCCGCCAACCTTTGATTACATCACGTCCAGGGTGAATACAAAGACTACCAGTGCCTTGAGACCAGACCTTACTCATGGCTTCAATGTCCTTTTTCTCAAAAGCTCGATAAAATGCTGTGTTGGCAGCTAAAACCTCTGTGCGATCGCTACTCATAATTTTTTGTTAAGTTTCACAATTGTGAATAGATTTAATTATATATAGTTCAATAGGATTAATCACATCTAAGCATTCAGCAGTCAGTGGTCAGCATTCAGCAGTCAGCAGTCAGCAGTCAGCAGTCAGTGGTCAGTGGTCAGTGGTCAGCCGTTGGCCAATAGACATCTCCAGAAACTCGGTTTTGACCCAGGCAGTGCAAGGGTTTGAGGTTAATTTTTGGAGATGTCTATTGGCCACTCAAGTATCGTGGCACAGGCTTCTAGCCTGTGAGGTAACCCATAGGGCATAAGCTGTTCAAGTACCGTGCGCTATGGGCATAAACTCATAGCTAATAGCACCTCAAGTAGCGTGCCCGTAGGGCATTAGCTGATAACTGATAGCTGACCGCTGATAGCTGACCGCTGATAGCTGATAGCTGATAGCTGATAGCTGACGGATTACGCTCTTGGAGCCGTATCATAAATATGGGTGAGATTATCTTAATGGTGGCATGGAAACAATTTGGGAACTCGATTTTTACTCCCGCCCAATTTTGGACGACAATCAGAAGAAACTTTGGGAAGTCTTAATTTGCGAGAGTCCTTTGGACATCAATCTCTCACCTGAGACACTGTTTCAATACGCCAGTTGGTGTCCCAACCAGCAGGTGAATTCAATTTGGTTGGGGCAGGCTTTGGCAGATGCGATCGCAAAAGCTCAACAGCCACCAAGCAAGATTCGCTTCTTTCGGCGTCAGATGAACAATATGATTACCAAAGCCTGTAATGAGCTGAATATTCCAGCTCAACCCAGCCGTCGCACCTATGCTTTGGAGCGATGGTTAAAACAAAGGATAGAAGACTTTTATCCCAATCAACCAGGCTATGACCCCGCAGCCGCTGCTTCCTCATTTGTCCGTTATCAATCCCCCATCCCTAAACCATTACCCGATGCTTTGCAGGGACAAAAGTGGGCAGTTGTAAGTCTACAAGCCGCTGCCTTTGAGGAAATGAACGAGTGGGAGATTGACTTTGGTGAAGCCTTCCCAGTCTCGATCATGGACATTGCCCCAGAAACGCCCATTCCCGGTGTGATTATATTTTCCCAACGAGCCAAACCCCTAGCAGCATGGATGTCAGGTTTGGAGCTATCCTTTGTCAGACTTGACACTACTGATGATAAGCCAAAGTTGTTACTGGAAACTGGTGCCAATGATAGCTGGATTCTCGCTAACTTGACCAAATCCCAAATTCTGGCAGAGGCAAAAAGCTTTGAAGAAGCAAAGCAGAACGCTAATCTTGTCCATTTTCTGGCCGTACAATCGAGTCCAACTTCAGAACAGTTTGCTGGATTTTGGCTATGCCGGGAGTTATAAGACAAGGCAACAGGCAACAGGCAACAGGCAACAGGCAGAAGCTAAAAATAAATTGTGAGTAATTTTTCTTACCTGCTCCCGACTCCCGACTCCCGACTCCCTACTCCCTACTCCCTTGGCAATATGAGTGCTGAAACTAGACCGCAAGAGCTGCAAGCCGAACAACTGTTAGACTTAGCAGCTAAATCAGGAGCGACTAGTGCAGAGGTTTATCAGTCGCGATCGCTTTCTCGTCCTGTGTTTTTTGAAGCTAATCGACTCAAACAAATCGAAAGTAGTCAATCGGAAGGGACAGCGCTACGGTTATGGCGAGACGGACGTCCAGGACTAGCAGTTGGCTATGGAGCAGTGGCAGCACAAGATTTAGTAGACCGGGCAATGGCCATGACTGCACTCAATGAACCGGAATCTATAGAACTGGCTGATGGCCCTAGCGCTAACTATTCCGACTCACCAGAAACTATACCGATAGAAGAACTAGTAGCAATCGGCTCGGATGCGATCGCATTAATTCGCGATGCCTACCCAGAAGTATTGTGTAGCGCTGAGTCGGAATGGGAGTTAGAAACCACTAGCTTAATTAACTCTGAAGGATTACATTGCTCTTACACTGACACAACCCTCAGTTATTTCCTTGGGGTAGAGTGGGTTAGGGGTGAAGACTTTTTAAGTGTTGGTGATGGTACACAAATTCGATTAAGCCCATCTGAGCCTAAAGAAAGCCTAAACACTAACAAAGTCCTAGACCAAATCTTACAACGCCTCAACTGGGCAACGGAAAATGTCTCTACTCCCAGTGGTCGTGTGCCAATTTTGTTGACGTCTAAAGCAGCGGATTTGCTATGGGGCACTGTGGAAGCAGCCTTAAATGGAAAACGGGTACTTGAAAAAGCCACCCCCTGGAGTGATAGTCTAGGTCAGGTGGTTACCTCAAAAAACCTGACCCTGTTTCAACAACCAAATCCTGAATTTCCTTACAGTTGCCCCTTTGATGATGAAGGCACCCCTACCCAATCCCTCGTATTTATCAGTGAAGGGCAATTGCAACAGTTTTTTTGCGATCGCACTACCGGTCGCTTACTGGGAACTGGCACAACTGGCAATGGATTTCGCCCTAGCCTAGGCAGCTACCCAACCCCTGATCTCGTCAACTTACTGATTAAACCAGGCCAAGGGTCACTCAATGACTTAATTGGAAAATTAGACGAAGGATTAGTCATAGACCAGATTCTCGGCGGTAGTGCTGGCATCTCCGGTGACTTTTCCGTCAATGTTGAGTTAGGCTATCGAGTCCAACAAGGCAATATTATTGGTCGAGTCAAAGACACCATGGTAGCTGGGAATGTTTACAACACCCTTAAGCAGTTAGTAATACTGGGTGATGATGCTGAGTGGCAGGATAGCATCTACACACCCTCTCTAATTGTGGAAGGACTATCGGTAACCTCTAGTGATTAGTGGGTCAGTGCTCAGTGCTCGGTGCTTGGTGCTTATTTCTTTGTAACTACAGAAATTCTCCTGGTATTTACAAAGCACCCACGAATAATCACTAATGGAAATTAACCCATGATCAATCAATGATCAATCCCATTACCCAATGGCTGATCCCCAAAAGAAGTCTTGCCCTTGCCGAAGCCTGTCTGATTGGATTGGTCTCAGGACTTTCAGCAGTATTACTAAAACACAGTATTGGCTGGTTAGGGAGGTGGCGGCTTCAAGCCGCTCTGATACTACCCCCTAGCTTTGCCCTACCGGCTTTTGGACTCTGCTTAGGATTACTGTGCGGATTCCTGATTGAGTTTGTAGCATCAGAGGCAACAGGTAGTGGCGTACCTCAGATCAAAGGTGCCCTTGCCCGGTTTCCTATCGCGATGAATTTACGGGTGGCTGTAGTCAAGTTAGTTAGTACTATCCTATCTCTGGCGGCGGGAATGACTATGGGACGGCAAGGCCCAACCGTTCATATTGGGGCAGCTTTGGCAGCTCAATTGACTCGCTGGGTACCCACCTCTCCTGATCACCGACGTCAAATGATCGCCGCTGGGGCTGGGGCTGGATTAGCCGCTGGGTTTAATGCTCCCCTGGCTAGTGTAGCCTTTATCTTTGAGGAACTGTTACCAGATTTATCTAGTATAACTCTGGGTAGTGCTATTCTAGCATCCTTTATTGGTGCGGTGGTTTCCCGGCTCTTGGGTGGAGGTACCCTAGATCTGAATCGGGAACTAAGCAATTTTTCCAGCACCTTTTCCGCTCTTGAGATTCCCTTCTATTTGTTGTTAGGGGTGTTGGCTGGATTGCTAGCAGCTTTGTTTAATCAGGGAATTCTGTCCAGTCTGAACTTTTACGACCGTCTCAAGCTCAGCTTACCATTGCGGATTGGTATAGCTGGGATGCTGGGTGGGTGTATTGTAGCACTGCTACCGGATCAGTTCCATAACAACAGTGGTTTGCGGGAGTTGTTGCTCACTGGTGATATCGGCTGGGAATTTACTTGCCTCGCTTTTGTGGTCTACTTCTTACTGACCATAATTGCCTATGGTTCGGGAGCACCAGGGGGGTTGTTTCATCCCTCCCTAGTATTGGGTTCCGCATTAGGCTATTTAGTTGGCATCGGTGAGTATCACCTGCTCGGATTAGGTTATCCGATTACCTACGCCTTGGCAGGGATGGGAGCATTTTTTAGTGCCGTTTCCAAGGTACCGATCACAGCGATTGTGATCGTGTTTGAGATGACAACGGACTTTAATCTAGTCCTACCTTTAATGATCACCTGTGTGGTTTCCTACCTAGTTGCCGATCAATTAGCCAAAGGGTCTCTCTATCAACGTTTGTTGGAGAGGAAAGGCTACAGCTTGCCTAAAGTAAAGGTGGACAAAAGAACCTTAGCTGGTTTGAAAGCATCTGACATTATGCAGCGCCGGGTAGAAACCCTAGGGAGTCAGATGACTTTAGATCAAGCCATTCAGACCTTTAGTAACTCTAGTCATCGGGGCTTTCCAGTAGTTGCTCAGGGGAAATTGGTCGGGATTATTACTCAAGAAGACATTGCCAAGAACCGAGACCGACTGCCTGGGAATACGCCTATAAAAGAGGTGATGACTCCACAACCGATCACAGTTAGACACAATGACACCTTAAGCCACGTTCTCTACATTCTTAATCGTTATCACCTCAATCGGTTACCTGTTCTAGAAAACAGAAAGTTAGTTGGAATCATTACCTTTAGTGATATTATTCGTGCCGAAGCTAACCAACTCAGTGGGGAAAAAGAGCAACTAGGACCGAGTCCTGATCCCTCCTATGGCGTCTATTATACTCGCGCTCCAGCTACCGGCAGTGGACGGATGTTGGTTCCCTTAGCTAATCCCCAATCAGCACCAGTATTGTTGGAAATAGCTACTGCTATTGGCCAGGTACAGGACTATGAAATCGAGTGTTTGCAGGTAATACCTATCTCCCGTAGCAATAGTCCTGCTCAGACAGGAGTTGATACTACTAAAAGTCGCAGATTGCTAAGGCAAGCGGAAAGGCTAGGGCGACGGTGGGAAATGCCAGTTCACACCCAAATCAGGATATCCCACGATACCGCTCAAGCAATTCTAGAAACTATTAAACAACGACATATTAATCTAATTTTGATGGGATGGAAAGGAGCACCATCTAATAGTTCTAATCAGATTTTTGGTAATATTATCGATACCTTAATTCGACAAGCTCCCTGTGATTTAGTCTTGCTGAAATTACCCCAAGGCAAGGAAGTAGCACAAGATGTTAAATCTGCTAAATACGGTTCACTAGCTAAGACCTGGAAGCGTTGGTTAATCCCCATTGCTGGTGGACCGAATTCTAGCCGTGCCCTACAATTAATTCCGATACTAGCAACCCTTGCTAAAGCAGAGCAAATCGTAGTAACTCAGGTTTTTAACCCTCAAGCTGGAGAACCTGTAATGACTAGCTTGGAAAAAGCTACCTATTTCCTCAAACAGCAACTCAAAGGTATGTGTGATGTGGTATCAATTCCAATCCGTTCCTATTCTGTTTCTGATGCTTTGATTCGTTTAGCTAACGCTCACAAGTATGATGTAGTCGTGATCGGAGCTAGTCGAGAGGGATTATTGGAGCAGGCGATCCATGGCAATATTCCAGAAGCGATCGCACGGGGTGTTGATAGTACTGTGATTTTGGTTAGGGAAGCCCTTCATTAATTAGGGAGTAGGGAATCGGGAGTAGGGAACAGTGGTAATTCTTCAGCTGTCAGCTTATGTGCTACGCACACGCGATCGCGTTCAGCTTATGTGCTACGCACACGCGATCGCGTTCAGCTTATGTGCTACGCACACGCGATCGCGTTCAGCTATCAGCTTTTATTTATCAGCTATCAGCTAAAGGCTGACCGCTGACAGCTGACCACTGACCGCTAATAACTGACATTTTATAATTCTATCTTCATTCTAAATTCTTTTGAGCAAACTTCCGCAGTTTAGGATCGGGGTCATGCTTTGCTCTATCCTGCAATAAAGACCTGCTTTGGGAATGGTTAGGATAGTATTTGAGAATGGCTTTAAGGGCTACTTGTCTAGGATTTTCATGCCACTTTTCCTTACGCTCAAAGGGGTCATTGACAGTGCGATCGCATAAAAATTCCCATAACCAAGGCTGATCGTGCCAAACTTCAGCTAACTGTTCAATTGCTTTACCTCGCACCGACGAATTTTTATCAGAGCGAGCCGATTTTTTAAGTAGGGGCAAGGTATCTCGGTGGTCTTTGTAACCTTGAGCTAACTGTTTAATTGCTGTAATTCGCACCGACAAATCAGTATCAGAGCGAGCCGAGGCTTGAAGTAGGGGTAAAGCATCTGGGTGGTTAGGATAATATTTGAGGATAGCCTTAAGGGCTACTTGTCGAGGATTATCTATGTCTATTGGGAAAAAGAACACATCTTTTTTCTCATGCTCAAAGGGGTCATGGAGAGTGCGATCGCATAAAAATTCAAATAACCAAGGCTGATTGGCCGTAGGCCACGCTTCGCGATCGTGCCAACCTTGAACTAACTGTTCAATTGCTGTACTTCGCACCCACCAATGCTGATCAGAGCGAGCCAATTCTTGAAGTATGGCTAAGGTATTTATGTGGTATTTGTAACCTTGAGCTAACTGTTCTATTGCTATAACTCGCACCGAGCAATCTTTATCAGAGCGAGCCCATTCTTGAAGTAAGGGTAAGGTATCTGGGTGGTCTTTGTAACCTTGAGCTAACTGTTCAATTGCTATAACTCGCACCGACGAATTTTTATCAGAGCGAGCCGATTTTTTAAGTAGGGGCAAGGTATCTCGGTGGTCTTTGTAACCTTGAGCTAACTGTTTAATTGCTGTAATTCGCACCGACAAATCAGTATCAGAGCGAGCCCATGCTTGAAGTAGGGGTAAAGTATCTGGATGGTCTTGGCAATGGGTGGCTACTGCTACAACAGCTTGACTATGAATATCATCGAGTAAATTGCCCTCATATGCATACTGCTCATAATCATCATTTAGATCATCAAAAATTAAGTCTTTGAAGCGATTCAGTAATCGACTATATGTTGATTTAATTTCATACCGCTTCCTGACCTCAGATAAACAATATGCTGCCATCAATAAATGGTCAATCTCATAATTTTTCCCATTTTTTGTCATAAAATACTCAATAATCTCGCCAGCTTTCTTAGAATCAATCATGCCCACAATCAACCTGAGCACTTCATGCCAATATTCATCCTGCCAGTGTTTACCAAATACTTCGGTTTGTAACTGTTCTAGGGACATCTCCTGGGTTTTCTCAAATTTCCTGACAAATTCCCAAGCACAGAAATATTCCAAAAATGTCCGATGCACAAAAGCGTAATAATCGGCTCCCATGAAACACAAGATAAAATTGCGGGTGCGCAACTGATTAATCATTACCTTAGCAACGTCTCTGGGATTAGTAACCTCCCGTAATTTCAGCTCATCTTTGATAATCCGTTCTAAATCCTCTCCACTAATCAGATTTCCCGCTAATCCCCCTTGATTGCCCTGCATAAAATATGCCACTTTTCCTAGCATCTGTTGCTTATCTTGATAATCAATAGTCTTCGGGTCAACACGATTATCTTCTAGTAATGCTCGTTCCACATCCCATTGATGGAGCAGTAACCGAGAGGATTGGTTATAGAGTTCAGACCGGTCACGAGGCAATTCTTGATTGCGATTCAGAATTGCCATCATGGTTATTAATAGGGGATTTTGCGCCAGTTGTCGAATCGGGGAAGATGTCTCAATGGCTTTTTGTAAGCGCTCCCTTTTCCTAACTTTATCGGCTTGATCAGTATCACTAAAGGTTAGATTATGCCAGTCCTCGATAAATGTTTGAATTTGTTCCGACTCCAAGTCTTGGAGCATGACATGACGAAATTCAGCATCCCGTAGCCGTTGGGGTTTATAACCAATTACCCGAGATGTTACAATTACTCTTACTTTAGGATACTTATTGGTAAAGCGATGAATATCAGTAATTACATCTTCTCGTTTCCCTGGCTCAAACACTTCATCCAAGCCATCAAACATCACTAATGCCTTACCATCGTTTAACTGCTGATCAAGGTGATGTTGATTCAGATGACATATCGCTCCACTGCTTTGATGGCAGAATTCCAAGAAATCCTTACACTGTCCACTATCCCGATTCCGGATATAGGTGCGTAATTCAATTAGTAAGGGAATCCCTAGAGAAAGGGCAGTAGTTAGATCAGTTCTTGCCCAATCCAATGCTAAATATTGCAGCAACGTAGATTTACCAGAGCCTGGGTCTCCTAAAACCACCAAATACCGATAGTCTTGAGAGTCCTTAATTACATCCAATATTGATTTTATCGGCTGTTGATAGTAACGCTTTTTAGCTCGTTGCAACTCTTCTTGGTCAATTTCCTTGTCTAGTTGACCACTCTCGCGCAGTTTTTGATAATAATCCTTAGGCAGTTCATGAATCGCCTCTGGCATCAAGTCATGAACCTCTCGCACATTTTGGGGGATAAATATATTCCAGAGTTTTAGTTCGTTATAAGCACAGCCACTAGTATCTAAACTATCCAATTTGAGATTACCGTAGCTCTCTAGGAGTGCTTCCTGATATTCCCTTAAGTCAAAATCTGGGATAATTCCTGGTTTAGTGTTTTCTGCGATCGCTTCCAAAGTTTGGGAATCTCGGATAGGCCGTAATTCATCGGATTCCCGAATAATCGTTTTTACTTCCTTGACATACCGTTTACCAATATAGTGCCAATCAAATCCTTCCGGTAATTCTAATAAGTTAAGCTCAATCCAAGTCTGGGCTAAGGTATCGGTATCTATTCGTTTACAGCCATACTTGAAGGCACTACCCAGGATAGCTTTAATGGATTGATGTTTAATATACTGCTTGAGGGGTTTAGTATACTGTTTTACGTCTTGCTTAGATAAATCCGCATCTTCCAATTCTTCTTCCACTAAAGCCACAAATTCTTTTAAGGCTTTACCCAAGAGTTTTTTCTGGATATTTTGATCCGATAGTCCAGTATAGTCTTTGATAGACTCTTTGAAAAACTCTTTAGTGTAGTCTTCTAGAGCTTCTTTCGCCAAAGGACCAATTACTTCCTTGGCCAGATAGCCACCGGCACTAGAAATTCCCCAAACTGCTAACCAATCCAGCATGATGTTGGTAGTTGTTTTTCGGTTTATTTATCATTATATACGAAAGGCAATCAGTTTGACCTGATAGTGCGTTACGGGACGGACTTTCTCAACACTGGCTAAGGATAACATGAGGGCGAGCCTGGTGCATCTCAATGCATGCTATTTGACGCGGTGGTGCGTTACGGGCAACAACCTAACACTTGCTATGGCTTGCGTCTTGGCGAGCCCGTCCCTAACACACCCTACGCCTTAATTCTAAATTCTAAATTCTAAATTCTTCATTCTAAATTCTAAATTCTACATTCTAAATTATCCTTAGCAAACTTCCGCAGTTCAGGATCGGAGTCATGCTCTGCTCTATCCTGTAATAAGGATCGGGTTTGGGAATGGTTAGGATAATATTTGAGGATGGCCTCAAGAGCTATTTTTCGAGGATTGTATGTCCTTTGTCCCTTATGCTCAAAGGGGTCATTGACAGTGCGATCGCATAAAAATTCCCATAACCAAGGCTGGTCTTGCCCAGCTTCAGGTAACTGTTCAAATGAATAGTGATAACAGCCAGCCCATTCTTGAAGTAGGGGTAAGATATATGGGTGGTCTTTCCAACCTTGAGCTAACTGTTTAATTGCTGTAGCTCGCAGCCTCGAATCAGGATCAGAGCGAGCCCATTCTTGAAGTAGGGCTAAGGTATCGCGATGGTCTTGCCAACCTTGAATTAACTGTTCAATTACTTGATCTCGCAGATCTGAATCAGTATCAGAGCGAGCCCATTCTTGAAGTAGGGTTATGCTATCGCGATGGTTTTGCCAACCTAGAGTTAACTGTTCCAGTACTTTAAGTCGCACCCTCGAATCAGTATCAGAGCGAGCCGATTGCTGAAGTAGGCGTAAGGCATCTCGATGGTCTTGCCAAGCTTGAGCTAACTGTTCCATTGCTGTAGCTCGCATATCTGAATCAGTATCACAGCGAGCCGATTGTTGAAGTAGGGCTAAGGTAGGGTGCATCTCGCTTTTGCAAAAACACTCAGGAAAACAGAAGGCTAATGTCATGTTATGACAATTAGCCTTAATATAAATCTCCTCCATCTCCCGCTATTCTCTATCTCCTTACTCCCGACTCCCTTTACCTATAATTTGGTTAATTCCTCCTGAGCAAACTCCCGCAGTTTAGGATCGGGGTCATGCTCTGCTCTATCTTGCAATAAAGATCGGGTTTGGGAATGGTTAGGATAATATTCGAGGATGGCCTCAAGGGCTACTTGTCGAGGATTTTCTATCCAGCTTTCCTTACGCTCAAAGGGATCATGGAGAGTGCGATCGCATAAAAATTCCCATAACCAAGACTGATTGGCCGTAGGCCACGCTACGCGATCGTGCCAAACTTCAGCTAACTGTTCAATTGCTTTACCTCGCACATCCGAATAAAAAGCAGAGCAAGCCGATTGTTGAAGTAGGGCTAAGGTATCTGGGTGGTCTTTGTAAGCTTTAACTAACTGTTCAATTGCTCTACCTCGCACGAACGAATCTTTATCAGAGTGAGCCGATTGTTGAAGTAGGGCTAAGGTATCTGGGTGGTCTTTGTAACCTTGAGCTAACTGTTCAATTGCTGTATCTCGCACCTCCCAATCAAGATCAGAGCGAGCCGATTGTTGAAGTAAGGCTAAGGTATCTGGGTGGTCTTTGTAACCTTGAGCTAACTGTTCAATTGCTGTAGCTCGCACTTCCCAATTGAGATCAGAGCGAGCCGATTGTTGAAGTAGGGCTAAGGTATCTGGGTGGTCTTGGTAACCTTGAGCTAGCTGTACAATTGCTGTAACTTGCACCTCCCAATCAATATTAGAGCGAGCCGATGCTTGAAGTATGCCTAAGGTATCTCGATGGTCTTTCCAACCTTGAGCTAACTGTTCAATTGCTGTACGTCGCACCTTCAAATCAAGATCAGAGCGAGCCCATTTTTGAAGTAGGGGTAAGGTATCTCGATGGTCTTGCCAATGGGTGGCTACTGCTACAACAGCTTGCCTGCGAATATCACTGACTAAGCCTGTGAGATATCGAGACTTTTTAGAATCATAATTATGATCATAATAAATTAAGTCTTTGAAGCAATTCAATAATTCAGTATCCGTTGATTTAATTTCATACCGATTCCTAACCTCAGACAAACAATCTGCTGCCATAAATAAATTCCCAAACTTATCCGCTGCTCCATCTTGTGCCATCAAATACTCAATAATCTCTCCAGATTTCTTAGAACTAATTGCCATCAAATACTCAATAATCTCGCCAGCTTTCTTAGAATCAACCATACCCACAATCAACCTCAGCACTTCATGCCAAGATTGATCCCGCCAGTGCTTACCAAATACTTCAGTTTTCAACTGTTCCAGGTCAATATCCTGCTTTTTATCAAATTTCCTGACAAATTCCCAAGCACAGAAATATTCCAAAAATGTCCGATGCACAAAAGCGTAATAATCAGCTCCCATGAAACACAAGATAAAATTGCGGGTGCGCAACTGATTAATCATTACCTTAGCAACGTCTCTGGGATTATTAACCTCCCGTAGTTTCAGCTCATCTTTGATAATTCGTTCTAAATCCTCTCCACTAATCAGATTTCCCGCTAATCCTGCTTGATTGCCCTGCATGAAATCTGCTACTTTTGCTAGCATCTGTTGCTTATCTTGATAATCAATCGTCTTCGGGTCAACACGATTATCTTCTAGTAATGCTCGTTCGATATCCCATTGATGGAGCAGTAATCGAGAGGATTGGTTATAGAGTTCAGAGCGGTCACGAGGCAATTCTTGATTGCGATTCAGGATTGCCATCATCGTTAGTAATAGGGGATTTTGCGCCAGTTGTCTAATCGGGGAGGATGTCTCAATTGCGTTTTGTAAGCGCTCCCGTTTCCTAACTTTATCCCCTTGATCCGTAAAGGTTAATTCATGCCACTGCTCAATAAAGCTTTGAATTTGTTCCGACTCCAAGTCTTGGAGCATTACATGACGAAATTCAGCATCCCGTAGCCGTTGAGGTTTATAACCAATTACCCGAGATGTTACAATTGCTCTTACTTTAGGATAGCGATTGGTAAAGCTATGAATCTCCGTAATTACATCTATTCGTTTCCCTGGATCAAACACTTCATCCAAGCCATCAAACATAACTAACACCTTACCATCTTTTAACTCCTGATCAAGGTGATGTTGATTGAGATGACATATCGCTCCAATGCTTTGATGGCAGAATTCCAAGAAGTTATTACACTGTCCACTATCGCAATTCCGGATATAGGTGCGTAATTCAATCAGTAAGGGAATTGATAGAGAACTGTCAGTAGTTAGATCGGTTTTTGCCCACTCCAATGCTAAATATTGCAGCAACGTAGATTTACCAGAGCCTGGGTCTCCTAAAACCACCAAATACCGATAGCTTTGAGAGTCCTCAATTACATCCAATACGGATTTTATCGGTTGTTGATAATAACGCTCTTTAGCTCGTTTCAACTCCTCTTTGTCAATTTCCCTTTCTAGTTGACCACTCTCGCGCAGTTTTTGAGAATAATCCTTAGGAAGTTCATGAATCGCCTCCGGCATCAAGTCATGAACTTCTCGGACATTTTGAGGGATAAATATCTTCCAGAGTTTTAGTTCGTTATAGTAACAGCCACTAGTATCTAAAATATCTAATTTAACATTACCATAGCTCTCTATAAGTGCTTCCTGATATTCCCTTAAGTCAAAATCTGGGATAATTCCTGGTTTAGTGTTTTCTGCGATCGCTTCCAAGGTTTGGGAATCCCGAATAGGCCGTAAATCATCGGATTCCCGAATAATCGTTTTTACTTCCTTGACATACTGTTTACCAATATAGTGCCAATCAAATCCTTCCGGTAATGGTAATAAGTCAAGCTCAATCCAAGTGTGGGCTAAGGTATCGGGATCGATTCGTTTACAGCCATACTTAAAGGCACTGCCCAGGATAGCTTTAATGGATTTATCCTTAATATACTGCTTGAGGGGTTTAGTATATTGTTTTACGTCTTGCTTAGATAAATCAGCATCTTCCAATTCTTCTTCCACTAAAGCCACAAATTCTTTTAAGGCTTTACCGAAGAGTTTTTTCTGGGTATTTTGATCGGATAGTCCCGTATAATCTTTAATAGACTCTTTGAAAAACTCTTTAGTGTAGTCTTCTAGAGCTTCTTTCGCCAAAGGACCAATTACTTCCTTTGCCAGATAGCCACCGGCACTAGAAATTCCCCAAATTGCTAACCAATCCAGCATCTTATTGGTAGTTGTTTTTCGGTTTATTTATCATTATATACGAAAGGCAATCAGTTTGACCTGATAGTGCGTTACGGGACGGACTTTCTCAACACTGGCTAAGGATAACATGAGGGCGAGCCTGGTGCATCTCAATGCATGCTATTTGACGCGGTGGTGCGTTACGGGCAACAACCTAACACTTGCTATGGCTTGCGTCTTGGCGAGCCCGTCCCTAACACACCCTACGCCTTAATTCTAAATTCTAAATTCTAAATTCTTCATTCTAAATTCTAAATTCTACATTCTAAATTATCCTTAGCAAACTTCCGCAGTTCAGGATCGGAGTCATGCTCTGCTCTATCCTGTAATAAGGATCGGGTTTGGGAATGGTTAGGATAATATTTGAGGATGGC
>NZ_JAAHFZ010000014.1:0-52766 GCF_010672795.1 Moorena sp. SIO1G6 | reverse complement strand
AATTCTAAATTCTACATTCTAAATTATCCTTAGCAAACTTCCGCAGTTCAGGATCGGAGTCATGCTCTGCTCTATCCTGTAATAAGGATCGGGTTTGGGAATGGTTAGGATAATATTTGAGGATGGCATTAAGGGCTGCTTGTCGAGGATTGTTTTCTAGTCCATAGACAATCACGTTTTTCTTATCCTTATTAGGATCATAGGGGTCATGGAGAATGCGATCGCATAAAAATTCAAATAACCAAGGCTGATTGGCCGTAGGCCACGCTACGCGATCGTGCCAACCTTGAGCTAACAGTTCAATTGCTCTACCTCGCACATCCGAATCAGTATCAGAGCGAGCCGATTCTTGAAGTAGGGCTAAGGTATCTCGGTGGTCTTGGTAACGTTTAGCTAACTGTTTAATTGCTGTAACTCGCACATCCGAATCAGTATCAGAGCGAGCCGATTCTTGAAGTAGGGCCAAGGTATCTCGGTGGTCTTGGTAACGTTTAGCTAACTGTTCAATTGCTGTACATCGCACCTGCCAATCAGTATCAGAGCGAGCCCATTGTTGAAGTAGGGCTATGGTATCTCGGTGGTCTTTGTAACCTTTAGCTAACTGTTCAATTGCTCTAACTCGCACACTCGAATCAGTATTATAGCGAGCCCATTGTTGAAGTAGGGCTATGGTATCTCGGTGGTCTTTGTAACCTTTAGCTAACTGTTCAATTGCTGTAACTCGTACCCACGAATCAGTATCACAGCGAGCCCATTGTTGAAGTAGGGCTATGGTATCTCGGTGGTCTTTGTAACCTTTAGCTAACTGTTCAATTGCTGTAATTCTTACCCACGAATCAGTATCAGAGCGAGCCAATTCTTGAAGTATGGCTATGGTATCTCGCTGGTCTTTGTAACTTTTAGCTAACTGTTCAATTGCTTTACATCGAACATCCGAATCAGTATCACAGCGAGCCAATTCTTGAAGTAGGGCTAAGGTATCTCGGTGGTCTTTGTAACCTTGAGCTAACTGTTCAATTGCTCTAACTCGCACCTGCCAATCTTGATCACAGCGAGCCGATTGTTTAAGTATGGCTAAGGTATCTCGGTGGTCTTTGTAACCTTTAGCTAACTGTTCAATTGCTGTACCTCGCACCCACGAATCAGTATTATAGCGAGCCAATTCTTGAAGTATGTCTAAGGTATCTAGGTGGTCTTTGTAAGCTTGAACTAACTGTTCAATTGCTCTAACTCGCACCTCCGAATCAGTATCACAGCGAGCCGATTGTTCAAGTAGTGCTAAGGTATATTGGTGGTCTTTGTAACCTTGAGCTAACTGTTCAATTGCTGTAATTCGCACCTCCGAATCAGTATCAGAGCGAGCCGATTGTTTAAGTATGGCTAAGGTATCTCGGTGGTCTTTGTAACCTTTAGCTAACTGTTCAATTGCTCTACATCGCACCCACAAATCCGTATCAGAGCGAGCCAATTCTTGAAGTATGGCTAAGGTATCTCGGTGGTCTTTGTAACCTTTAGCTAACTGTTCAATTGCTGTAGCTCGCACCCACAAATCCGTATCAGAGCGAGCCAATTTTTTAAGTAGGGCTAAGGTATCTCGGTGGTCTTTGTAACCTTGAACTAACTGTTCAATTGCTCTAACTCGCACATACCTATCAGCATCCGAGCGAGCCAATTTTTTAAGTAGGGCTAAGGTATCTCGGTGGTCTTGCCAATGGGTGGCTACTGCTACAACAGCTTTAGTGCGAATATCACGGACTAAGTTGGCCTCATCTCCATACTTGTTATCAGTAGAATTTAGATCATAATGAATTAAGTCTTTGACGCGATTCAGTAATCCAATATTCGTTGATTTAATCTCATACCGATTCCTAACCTCAGATAAACAATCCCCTGCCAGAAATAAATTATTAAAATCATCCTCTACTCCACCTTGTTCCATCAAATACTCAATAATCTCTCCAGCTTTGGTAGAATCAACCATGCCCACAATCAACTGGAGCGCTTCATGCCAATATTCATCCCGCCAGTGCTTACCAAATACCTCAGTTTTCAACTGTGCTAGGGAAATCTCCTGCTTTTTCTCAAATTTCCTGACCAATTCCCGAGCACAGAAATAGTTCAAAAATGTCCGATGCACAAAAGCGTAGTAATTGGCTCCCATTGAACAGAAGATAAAATTGCGGGTACACAACTGATTAATCATTACCTTAGCAACAGCTTTAGGATTAGTAACCTCCCGTAATTTCAGCTCCTCTTTGATAATTCTTTCTAAATCTTCCCCACTAATCAGATTTCCCGCTAATCCCCCTTGATTACCCTGCATGAAATCTGCCACTTTTCCCAATATCTGTTGCTTATCTTGATAATCAATAGTCTTCGGATCAACAGGATTATCTTCTAGTAATGCTAGTTCCACATCCCATTGATGGAGCAGTAACCGAGAAGATTGGTTATAGAGTTCAGAGCGGTCACGAGGCAATTCTTGATTGCGGTTCAGGATTGCCATCATGGTTAGTAATAGGGGATTTTGCGCCAGTTCTCGAATCCGAGAGGATGTCTTTATTGCTTTTTGTAAGCGCTCCTGTTTCCTAACTTTATCGACTTGATCAGTAAAGGTTAACTCATGCCACTGCTGGATAAACGTTTGAATTTGTTCCGACTCCAAGTCTTGGAGCATTACATGACGAAAATCAGCATCCCGTAGCCGTTGAGGTTTATAACCAATTACCCGAGATGTCACAATTACTCTTACCTTAGGATAATTATTCGTAAAGCGATGAATATCAGTAATTATATCCTCTCGTTTCCCTGGCTCAAACACTTCATCCAAGCCATCAAACATCACTAAGACAATACCCGCCTTTAACTTATCATCAAGTTTATTTTGATTGAGATGACATATCGTTCCACTACTTTGATGGCAGAATTCCAAGAAATTCTGACACTGTCCACTATCGCGATTCCGGATATAAGTGGGTAAGTCAATCAGTAACGGAATCCGTAGAGAACTTTCAGTAGTTAGATCAGTTCTTGCCCACTCCAATGCTAAATATTGCAGCAAGGTAGATTTACCAGAGCCTGGGTCTCCTAAAACCACCAAATAGCGATAGCCTTGAGAGTCCTTAATTACATCCAATACGGATTTAATTGGCTGTTGATAATAATCCTTTCTAGCTCGTTGCAACTCCTTTTGGTCAATTTCGATATCTAATTCACCACTCTCTTGCAGTTTTTGATAATAATCCTTAGGCAGTTCATGAATCCCCTCCGGCATCAAGTCATGAACCTCTTGCACATTTTGGTGGATAAATATATTCCAGAGTTTTAGTTCATTATAAGCACAGCCACTAGTATCCAAACTATCCAATTTGAGATTACCATAGCTCTCTAGGAGTGCTTCCTGATATTTTTTTAATTCAAAATCTGGGGTAATTTCTGGTTTAGTGTTTTCTGCGATCGCTTCCAAGGTTTGGGAATTTCGAATAGGCCGTAACTGCTCTGATTCCCGAATAATATTTTTATTTTTTACTTTCTTATTGTTCTTTTTTTTTCCTTTCTTGAGATAGCTTTTACCAATATAGTACATAGTGCCAATCAAATCCTTCCGGTAATTCTAATAAGTCAAGCTCAATCTAAGTCTTCGCTAATATATCGGTATCTATTCCTTAACAGCCATACTTGAACGCACTGCCCAGGATAGCTTTAATGGATTTATGTTTAATATACTGCTTGAGAGGTTTACTATACGGTTTTAATTTTTGCTTAGATAAATCAGCATCTTCCAATTCTTCTTCCAATAAAGCCACGAATTATTTTAAGGCTTGACCAAAAATTTTTGGGTATTTTGATCCGATAGTCCAGTATACTCTTTGATAGACTCTTTGAAAAACTCTTTAGTGTAGTCTTCTAGAGCCTCTTTTGCCAAGGGACCAATCACCTCTTTGGCGAGATAGCCACCAGCACTAGAAATTCCCCAAACTGCTAACCAATCTAGCATGATATTGGTAGTTGTTTTTTGGTTTATCTATAATTATAAAGTAAAAGGAGTAGGGAGCGGTGCGACCCGTGGCGAATTTAATAATTAGATGCGGAAAGCGCACCGAGGGAGTCGGGAGCAGGAAAGTCCAATATAGCGTTTATGGGATGTATGAGGTACGCTTCTCAAGCTCAAAGTCCCTCTTTTATAAGGGAAACGGGGGTACGCTTTGGGAACAGGGAACAGGGAGCACAGCTGATGGCTGACAGCTGACAGCTGACAGCTGAGGGCTAAATGCTTACCGGCAGTTGCTAAGATCAAACTCATCAGTCGGAAAAATTGAGGTCATCTCATGTCACTTGCCAAACCCTCATTTAAAAAAGTTATTCTCCCTCATCCGGCTAAAGAAACCCTGCCCACCATGTATGATTTACCCAGTGAAGATCCCGAGGAGCCGGGTTTGCCTGACGAATTTCATCTTTGGCAACCACAACTGTGTAGTGAGACATTTCGCCCTCCCAATTATGACAGGGAAAGGGTGTTTGTCGCCAGTGACTTAAATTTATATTATGACCCGCAGCATACGGCTTGGTATAAACGACCGGATTGGTTTGCCGTAGTAGGGATTTCCCGATTCTACCAGGAACGAGAGCTCAGGATGAGTTATGTGATCTGGCAAGAAGAGGTCAGACCCATTGTGGCGATAGAGTTGCTCTCTGCCAGCACCAGAGATCAAGACCTCGGTTACAGTGAACGAACGGGAGAACCACCCACCAAATGGGAAGTGTACGAGCAGATTTTAGCAATTCCCTACTATCTCACCTTCGACCGAGTCAGCAATGAATTGCGAATTTTTAAGTTAGATGGCGGTAGCTATCAACCCCAAACCATAGACAATTCCCAATTTTGGATCCCTGAGTTGCAATTGGGTATAGGGCTATGGCTTGGTCAATATCGGGGATTAAATCGGTTGTGGCTACGTTGGTATGATCAAAATGGGAATTGGATTCCCACTGAGGCAGAACGAACCGAACTTCAACGGCAACGAGCTGAACAAGAACGTCAACAGAAGGAATTGGCTCAACAACGAGCTGAACTGGCTCAACAACGAGCTGAACTCGCTCAACAACGAGCTCAACAACTAGCTGAACGGTTACGACAGATGGGTATTAATCCCGATGACATTTAACCCCTGTCTGAGTTTGTGGGTGTATCTCCTAAAAGCTGTTTGACCCGGTCGGTGGAACGGGAATCTTGCCCGTTTAAATTTTCGGGCGGATTGTCTCAACAAGGCGCAAAAAGGCGGAAAATCAGAGCGAGCCCTTCCCTAGAGCAGCCTACGCAACTGATCTCCCCATCTCCCCATCTCCCCATCTCCCCATCTCCCCATCTCCCCACCCTTTAATAATGGGTATTCAAAAGGAATCATCGGTCAAGGATTATTCGGGATGTGATCGATTTGGGCGTAGCCACTGAAAACTAGCTTTTTACCTTGGGTCTCTAGACGATTGATGCGCATAGTGACACCATCCAGGTTGAAGCGGTCTAGATCCACCATATTGTTCAAGATCTCATCGAGGGCTACTGTCAAAGTTTTAGATATCTCTTGTAACGACTCTGGTATTTCATTAGCTTGAAACTGCGAGTCTTTAAACAAAATCCGCCGTCGCCGTTCTACTCCGATGGTAGATGTCATACTAATCGGTACTATGCCGTACTTGGGTAGGTTAGCCTTAGCAAATAACCGTAGACCATTGTTCGGTTGCAGCTCAACTTGCACCTCAGTAAAGGAAACTGGATCACCACCAGATAGTGCGGTTAAGGCTGGCGTAGAAAGGTTTTCCAGCCGCTTTCTTACTAGTTGTGCTTTAAAGGATTGGTTGATATCAGCTTCAGTAAGAATAACTTGAGCGATCGCTTGAGTAGGTTGTTTCAGAGAAATCTTACCCTGAAGCACTGAGCTGAAATCCAGAGAGACAGCATCGGTTTCAAAGGACATCTCCTCTGTCCGGAATTCCCGACGAATCACTAAACCACGACCACTCATTTTGAAACTATCGATGCTACCTTGTAGCAACTTGCTAGAGGGATAGCAGCGCACAGACACATCTACCGATTCGCTTGTGGTAAACAGGTGGCGAATGGTCTTGCTGGCAACAGTATTGAGCAGCTGTTCACCCCAGTCAGTGCCAGAATTATTTGTACCGGTGAAGCCACCTAACATAACCATCTTGCATCCTGCGAGAGTTACTTCTACATTTGTAACAAAATGTGAAGAACTCAGCAATCGATCCTAGGGATTAAGGTTATTTGGTTATTCCCCATTGACATCCAGTGTAGCGTAAGTTAATCGGTTGTTCACCTTTAGTGTCCAGTGCAGGGTAGGTTATTTGGTTGGTTATCGGTTAATCAGCTGTAGTATATCAAATGTAGTATCTCAAACTGGTTAGCTCCAGAGGTCTCGGTTGTAGGGCTTTAGTTGTAGACCTAAAGGGGTCAAAAGCCAGTCTCAACCTTTATAGCATTTGTCATAGTTATCAAGTACATTCAATTTTCTTATCCAATCTTGATGGACTCGCTCATGGAGGGGAAGCCATCATGAAGGCGCTGGCTCCCCAATGGCTGGGCTGCTCCCTACTCTCTACTCCCTGCTCCCTATTCCCTAACAACCAGAGCCTAAGTACCTGACCCAATTGAGAACTACTTTATAATCCTTGACCTAATTGTTTACTTTCGTAAAATGTAGCTTAATATAATTAAGGCTTTATAATACTTGTAAAAGTTAGTCAAGAATAAAAATTAAGCTAACGTTGCGGTCTGTAACGTAATTAATGGGATTAAAATGAGTATCACCGATTCTCATTTACCGATTACTCCTTACTAAACTCAGTTACAGCAAAGACTCCAGGTCAATACAGCAACCAGAGCTTTTTTTGTTCTCCTACTTTGTAAGCACCCCGCTCGCCCATAGACGAGGCAATAACACCAATAGTTAATCCCACATCTCCGCCAGCGGGTAGGACCAACGGGCTAATCTTGCCCGAATAGCTAAAAAACTCGGTTAAAAACTTCTAGGTATACGATTATGAGCGATAGCACTGTGAGCGATAGCACTGTGAGCGATAGCACTGCAATCAATGAAAACACTACCGCAGTTCAGCTAGCAGAAGCTCCAGCACAGGAAACCTCTGCCCTGGATACACTTCCCCCTTTACCTGGAAACCGTCCCATTGCTCCTAGTGAGCTTCATATTAGTGAAACACACAGCATAATGGGACATCGACCAATTGATGCCAGTAATCTCCAGGTATTAGAAACGATGTCTGTAATGGGAGAGCGCCCCATCACTTCTAGCAACATTGAGGTACTCGGTATCATGAAGGTGTCTGGGGAGAGACCAATTGCTGCTAGTAGTCTTCATCTTGACGAAATAGAGTACATCATGGGCAAGCGTCCCATCGCCCCAAATGATATTGATGCTGATCCACAGCTGATGGGTTATTTAGATTAAATTCAATCACCTGTTGATTTAGCGTCCGCTCCCACAACTGTTTTTTCCACGAACCACCCCTGTTTCAAAACAGGGGAATTTTGTGATTAGCTATTACTCAAGCCATTAGTAATTAGTAACGTAAGCCATAGATTAACCTTAAACCTTAAACCTTAAACCTTAAACCTTAAACCTTCAACCTTCAACATATCAAGGTGTTCTAAAAAATACTGACGATATAAATTACAACAGAGTGTGACTTGATTTCTCTGAACACTCACCAAACCCATACTCTGTAACTTATAGATACTGATTGGATCTAGTTCAACTCCCCTATCTGCTATAACCACCTGTTTAAGAGTAGTAGCTAAATCAGGATTTGCCCTGAGTACACTCAAGTGTTGCCGCAAATAGTCACTATAAATTCCCGTAGCAGTAGCTGCTTCAGCGAGTAATTGTTCTAGGCTAATGTTATGATAAGCCAAATGATAGAGAGCAAGCTGCACTAATCCCGGATGTCCTCCCACCATAGCCATCAGTTTCTCAGCAGCTTCACTATTTGACCAATGTAATCTATAAAGCTGCGCTAACTGCTGGATTTGCTGTTTGTTAAACTCGGGTAACTTAATCGGTAATCCCACATTAAACGGAGATTGGGAAGTTTCCAGAGCAACATAAATTTCTGTCGAGTAAACCACAATCACCCGCAGCTTTCGCCACACCGGTAGTTGTTTAGCTTCCTCATGCCAAGAGCGCAATAAGGGCAAAAAATCTTTAGCAGTTTGGGCATGCTCAAACAGGTGATGAACTTGATCCATTGCCAAAACGAGGGGATGGTGTATTTTTTCTAGGATATGTTCTTGTAAGTAACTCATACAGCTGACCTTACTGCCTAGGTCTTTATCCCAATAGTCATCCAGTTGGTGGGGAAGCTGGAGTTGGTAACTGACGTTAACACATAACCAGCGCAATAGCCGGTCTAAATTACTTAAAATTGCGGTTTCGGCTTGGTCAAAATTGAGGTATACTCTGTGATATTGTTTTTCTCTTGCCTGGTCTAATATTCGCAGCAGCAAAGAGGTTTTTCCTGTCTCTTTTGGTCCTGTAATCCGGAGCAAACTCCCAGGTTGCTGGATGGCTTGATAGCAAAGCTCTTCAATAGGAGGACGCTTTATATAAAGCTGAGATGGTAGGGGAAGTGCTCCACTGGGAAATTCAGCAATTTGACGTAGGCATTGACGGCGGTAATATTGCTCAATTATCTCTTGATAGTAGGGAGTAATCGGGGTTGTCTCCAGGGTGTTCCGGAAATTGGTCTTGGTGATCGCTTTGCCAAAAATATCTCCCAGTAATCGCCACAACTTATAGGCAGTCTTTCTGAGGTATTCAGGACCATAGTGTGCTTCGATCGCCATATCGGTATAGGTTTTTCCTTCCCAGGCTTGGTGCAGTATCCATTCCTGAAGTGGAGTCAACTTGATTTTCTCAACACTTTTGAGGATGTCAAGTACCTGATCAATAGTCATCACTAACAGTTCCCCAATATCTCAAACGACACTTTAGCGCTTTCTAACAAGGCAGACAATTAATTTAGGTTGATTCAGTGATTAAACTGGCTACACTTGCTAATTGACAAATACATACTATTATGTATAGTGCTGACATGCCTATCAAATGGTTGTCTTGGGATAGTTGACAAATAACTTATTTAAGGGGAATAATTCGGTTTTAGGTATATTCTAAGGGATTCGGGGTTAATTGAGTGGGTTAATCCGATAAATTTCCAGCAGACTGGGTCAATAGTGTAGCCAAATTTTAAAAGCAATTGGCTACATTTTTGTGTTGACGGTAGAGGATACTATCGCCACAATGCTATATGTTGCTCCAACAAATAGAGCTTGTCTGCTAAATCCATAGGTTGAGATAAGTCGGTTGCTATAAATAAAGGAAATATGTAGATTTTTTGTGGTTTACTGTTGATGTATTACTCTTAGTAATAAATGCTCAATGAATAATATTTTAGCGACTAATAGTTTATCTTTAATTACAGCTACAGCCACTGATTTACTTCAATAAATTAATAAGCAGGCAACCTTTTGGTGTGACTATCAAAACTATATAATAATTAATTGCCGCCAGGCATTAATTTAACTAATTCAATATGATTTTGCAGATAATTTGGCATGACAAACCCATTAATAATTATTTGTATTGATAATGATCCATCAGTTCTCAATAGCCTAAAAACATCTCTAGGTAAGACTCTCGGCAAAGAACATCTGATTGAAAATTTTGAAGGGAGTAAAGGGGTTGTCAAGTTAGTCGAAGAGTTGCGCCATGATGAGTCTGAAGTTGCTTTAGTTTTGGCTGGTGCTGTTATCCCTGATCTAAAAGGGGATGACTTATTAAACATAGCTTATTTTTTCTCTAACCAAACTATCAAAATTATGCTGACGGATGATCTGGATTTGGAAGGGACAGCCAAGGCAATTCGGTATGCAAAGTTATATCGTTACCTAGGCAAGCCTTGTCCATCTGAAGACCTTAAATTGACAGTCATAGAAGCCATACATAGTTATCTTCTTGAGGAAACATTGAAGGCACAAAATCGCCAACTTCAGGAACTCAATCAGCACTTGGAAAAAATAATCTGTGATCAAGCAGCACAGATTTCAGAATATACTACAGCACCAGAACAAGCTAATCAAGAGTGGCAGCACCTGAGTTCTATAAACCGTCAGCAAGCTGTCCTAGTTGACGAACTGCTAGAGAAGCAGTATCAATTGACCCAGTTCCTAGAAAGGATGCCTGTGGGTGTGGCTGTGTTTAATGATAAGGGGATACTAGAATTCCTCAATTATAAGGCGCGGCAGTTATTCGGAAAGGGAGTCGTGCCATTAACTACAGTTGAGCAAATGCCAGAGGTTTATCAACTTTATGTTGCCGGAACCAATCAGCTATACTTTGCTGAAAAATTAGTTGCTGTAAAGGCCTTAAAAGGTGAAAACTCCACCCTCGATGATATTGAAATCCACCAAGAAGACAAAATTCTCCCTATAGAAAGTTGGGGAACACCTATCTTTAATGAATTGGGTAACATTGCCTATGCTATCGTTGCCTTTCATGATATCACCCAACGCAAAAAAGCAGAAGCAGAACACCTACGCTTGATGCAGGAATTCTCGCAAGTTAATCAAGCTTATGAAAGCTTTGTTCCCCATCAGTTTCTCCAGTTATTGAACAAACCAAGCATTGTCGATGTTCAATTAGGGGATCATGTTCAGCAAGAGATGTCGGTGCTATTTTCCGATATTCGCTCCTTTAGCACCCTCTCGGAAAGTATGACACCTGAGGAAAATTTTGAATTTATCAATACCTATCTTTCTCGTATGGAATCTGTCATCACTGAAAATCATGGCTTTATTGATAAATACATGGGGGATGGGATTATGGCTCTGTTTAACGAAAGTGCTAATCATGCGGTCAACGCCGGAATTGCTCTGCTCACATCCCTAGCTGACTATAATCAATCTCGGCGAAGCTCAGGACACCCAGCCATCACCGTTGGCATTGGCATCAATACTGGTTCCTTGATGTTAGGAACAGTGGGAGGAAAAAATCGGATGGATAGCACTGTCATCAGCGATGGGGTTAATTTAGCGTCTCGTTTAGAAGAATTAACGAAACCTTATGGGGTGCCATTATTAATCACTCACCATACTTATTGGAAGTTAGATAATCCCTTAGCTTATGCCATTCGCTTGATTGATCGGGTACCAGTGAAGGGCAAATCCGAAATGGTGACAGTTTATGAAATCTTTGATGCCGATGAACCGCAATTGCGAGAGGGCAAGTTAATTACTCGCAGCAAATTTGAACAAGCCTTGGTGCTTTATAATCTGCGTTATTTCTCCAAGGCATCAGTTCTGTTTCAGGAATGTCTACGCTTGAATCCAGGAGATAGTGTAGCACAAATTTATCTTGGACAATGTCAACTTCATACTCGCCTCTCTGGAGTGACTAAAATCAAGCAACCATTAAAATCTAGTTTACAAAATTTTGATTATGATGTAATATACAAACCTAACAACAAACTGTAGTCTTCGAGTCTGGGCTTCACTTTGATTAAATCCAGATCAGGTAAGGCTTTTAGGTAAGCGCGATTGACCAAAGGTCACGCTACGCGAACGCTCTTTTTGTGACAAATGCGGCTAATACCGCAATCAATTCCATCAGAATCCCACGCTAAAAACGTAGTGTTAGCGTGGGAGAGTCACCTAACTTGGTATCAATTTAAAGATTGACCGTTGGATGTTGAAGATGCCAATTTTTCCAATTGCTCCTGCTGGTCTTGGCTAATGCAAGCTTGAATCAATCCCTCCAAGTCCCCCTCCAGCAAAGGAGCGAGGGAATAATTTTGACCCAGTCGGTGATCGGTAACCCGATTATCTTTGTAGTTGTAGGTACGGATTTTCTCAGAACGAGCCCCTGTACCAACTTGGGCACGCCTGATCGAGGTCACCGCTTCTTGCTGTTCCTGTAACTTGATCTCGTACAGCTTAGCCCGGAGAATTTGCATAGCTCGCTCTCGGTTTTGCAGCTGAGATCGTTCTTCTGTACAGAAAATGCGAATTCCTGTAGGCTTGTGGTATAAATCAACTGCCGTTTCCACTTTGTTTACGTTCTGACCACCAGCACCACCCGAACGGGCTGTAGAAATTTCGATCTCCTTGGGGTCAATCTCCACATCCACCTCATCAACTTCCGGCATCACGGCTACCGTTGCTGTTGAGGTGTGAACTCTACCGCCAGCCTCAGTTACAGGTACTCGTTGGACTCGATGAACCCCAGCTTCAAACTTCAGCTTGCTGTAAACTTGCTCTCCCTGAATTTCTAATATCGCCTCTTTGAAGCCTCCCATATCCGCCAGAGACTCACTCAATAACTTTACTCGCCAGTTTTGACTTTCGGAATAGCGTGAGTACATCCGTACCAAGTCCCCTGCCCAGATACTTGCTTCATCGCCACCAGTTCCTGCCCGAATCTCCAGCATGATATTCTTTTCATCATTTGGGTCTTTGGGCAAGAGTAATATTTTAAGTTCTCTTTCCAGATGCTCTACCTTGGTCTGGAGTTCCTCAACTTCCAGAGCTGCCATTTCTTGCATTTCTGGCTCACCAGTGGATTCTTTGAGGATTTGCCTTGCTCCTGCCAAATCCTCTTGGGTTTTCTTCCAGTTGTCGTAAGTAGCAACAACTTCTTCTAAGGAGGCACGAGCTTTTGCCACTCGTTGCAACTCATTGGGGTCAGTGGCGATATCTGGATCAGCCAGACGCCTTGTTAATTCATGGTAGGTTTGCTCGACAGAGTTTAGTTTTTCCAGCAGGTAGGTTTCAGCCATGGTTTATGCGATCGCTCTCTTGAAATAGCCTAAGAAGTTAGGAAGGATGAAGTATAAATTTATGAATTATGAAGTGGGAACTATTAAGTGGGAAGTTTAAGTCCTAACTGTTTATCAAGTTTTTAGTCAACCTTAAGTTAGCCATCGCTAAACCCATTTCATGGTTCATTCCTCCTGGTTCATCTTTTATCCTTCATCCTTCACCCTTGAACTTCAGGAGCTATTTCTTTGTCTCATCAGAGCTAGCTGTATTGTCTGCAGCATCCAGCATCCCATATTTCCGCATAAAGCGTTCAACTCGCCCTTCCGTATCAATAATTTTCTGGGTTCCTGTGTAGAAGGGATGATTACCAGACCAAACATCTACGTGAAGTTCTGGCTGAGTTGAGCCAACGGTCATCACAACTTCCCCGTTGCAATAGACTTTGGCTTCTGGGTACCACTCTGGGTGAATATCTGGTTTTGGCATAGTTCCTCCTTTGATTTCTATTTTACTATATATTTAGCTAATTTTTCATTCCTATTTGTTAAATTATGGTAATGATATGCGCTAAGCACACGCTACTTGAGGTGCTATCAGCCCCTTAGCAGTCAGCTTTTCAATCCTGTCAAACTTAGGCATGTGGCTTAATATTGCCCATAAATTAGCTATTGTGGACAACCCTTAATCAGCTAATTTATTAGCTGATTTATTATTGCTTTTAGCTAAAATTTTATTCGGAATGGCTGATAGCTGATAGCTAAGGTCTGAATGCTTACAAATTTTTAATTACCATGTTGAATTTTAAATTAGCCAGCTGATAATTTATCGCTTCGAGTATTGGGGGGCTTTCCGAGCTTTTTTCAAGCCATATTTCTTACGCTCTTTTGACCGTGGGTCACGAGTCAAGTAGCCTTCTATTTTAAGAGGTTGGCGGTTTTCTGGGTCTAGTTCGCACAAGGCTCTAGCCACCCCTAGACGCACAGCATCAGATTGTCCCGTTAAGCCACCACCGTGGGCATTGACTAGGATATCGTACTCATTTTCCAAACCTAAGGTTTCCAAAGGTGCTTTCAGGCTGGCTAGGTACATGGGGTTAAAGTTAAAGTAAGCGTCCCCTGGACGTTTATTAACAATCAACTGACCGCTACCGGGAACCAAACGGACTCTAGCAACTGATGACTTACGACGACCAGTTCCCCAGTAAACAGCGCGACCTGCTTGTTCTTCTGCTTGCATTAGTTTTAGCCTCCTGGAATTGTTTTAATAGTTAGTTCTTGGGGTTGTTGTGCTTCATGGGGATGGGTCTGACCAGTGTAAACTTTCAGCTTCTTGAAAAGTTGGCGACCCAGAGAGTTTTTAGGTAGCATACCCTTGACAGCTTTCTCGATAATTCTTTCGGGTATACGTGCTTGCAATTCGGCAAAGGTTTCTGTCTTCATACCGCCAGGACGACCGGAATGGCGGCGGTATAGTTTTTGGTCTCGTTTTCTGCCAGTTACCATAACTTTTTCGGCATTGACAACAATCACGAAGTCACCAGTATCCATGTGGGGAGTGTAAGTAGGTTTGTTCTTCCCCCGCAGAATAATGGCTATTTCACTGGCTAGTCGTCCTAGACGCTGGTTGGTGGCGTCTACAACGTACCACTTTTTTTCAATTGAGTCTTTAGTTGGTATGTGGGTTTTTTCCATCGGTTCAATCAATATCAGGTTTACGGTTGGGTTGAAAGGTTGTCTCTTGTAGCTTGGCCTTAAGGCCCACGCTACACAGGTTGTTCTAGCCCAAGGAGCCCTTGTCGGTTAGTAGGTTGACAGATTAAATTGAATGTTACTTATCTCTAGAAGTAGCCTTCAGGCTTGTTACCTGTCACCTTCACCCCCTCTTCAATCTTGTTACGTGTAGTCTTCAACCCGTCAATTGAGGTAATATAAATTTGGGTTGGGTATCATACCATATTTCTGGGAGAAAGGGGCATTCTGGGTAGCCAACCCTTAGCAAGCACAAGCCTTTGGCTGGAGAAGCGTGTTTCACCTTGTCCCGCTGTTGGTTAACCCAGATGTCAGTAAACTGTTCTGGGGTTAGCTTCCCTATTCCCACTTGTACTAGCATTCCTACCAACAGACGCACCATACCATATAGAAATCCGTTAGCTTGAATTTCTATATGAATAAATGGTCCATTGCGGTAACATTCGGCTGCTTGCACATTTACCCAGGAATGCGATCGCCCCGAGTTGCTTCGGTGAAAGGCTGCCAAGTGATGCTTACCCAGCAGTGGTTTTAAGGCTGCCTGGATCAGGGATTCATCAAGGGGAGCTTGATAATAGTGCCAACAAAAGGGTTGTACAAACAAGTTAGGGCAGGCGTCGGTATAGATTGTGTATCGATAACGACGCCAGATGGCACTAAACCGAGCATGCCAGTCTTGTGAAACTAATGCTGATGCTCGGACTAAGATATCCTCTGGCAGTCTACTATTGAGTATCGCTGCCCAGCGATGGGCTGGTATGGGACCTGTGGCATTAAAATGAGCGACTTGGGCAGCAGCGTGAACCCCTGTATCAGTACGACCAGCACCATATAGGGTTATGGCTCGCTGTTGCACGCTGGACAGAACTGTTTCGATTTCTGACTGAACACTGCGATGCTGGGGTTGTCGCTGCCAGCCATAAAAGTTATTACCCAGGTATTGAATAACCAGGGCAATTCGCTGGATAGCTTTAGCATCGTTGTCAGACATCATGGATTAAGGATTAACAATTGACATTTTTAATGGTTAATTGCTTTAATGGTTAATTGCCTCAGACTAGTTCAATAATAGATATTTCAGCATTATCACCACGACGCCGCACCGTGCGCAGAATTCGGGTATATCCGCCGTTGCGATCGCCATATCGCGCTTTAACCTCAGCAAATAGGGAGTGAACTAACTTTTTGTCGTAGAGATAGGCAATTGCCCTACGTCGGGATGCCAAGGAGCCATCCTTGGCCAGGGTAATCATTCGCTCCACCTCCGAACGAATGGCTTTTGCCCGAGCTTTAGTGGTAGTGATTCGACCATGACGCAGTAATTCAGTGGTCAGGGATCTCATCAGAGCCCGACGTTGATCTGCTGGCTTGCCCAGTTTTGGCACACGACGCCCGTGACGCATTTTTTAGCTTCCTCCTTTTTTTTGAACAAGATTTGCCTTTATTCCTAGGGTTTGGACTAGCTAATTGCTAATTGTCCAGTCCCTTAAGTTTAATTGTTGTGGTTAAGTCTTAGCGGATTTTTCGTGGGGCAGTGTAATTCCTAGACGTCGTTGCAGAGCTTCAATCACTTCTTCAGCCGACTTTTGACCAAAGTTTTTGATTTCTAGGAGGTCTTCCTGACTATAATCGAGCAAATCGGATACAGAGTTGATCTGTGCTCGTTTCAGGCAGTTGTAAGCCCGAACCGAGAGTTGTAATTCTTCGATCGGGATTTGGCTGGTCGGATCGTCATCATCACCATAGTCATCTTTAATAGATTCGAGATTAATATCCTTGAGAGGATTGAACAGATCCACCAGGGTCCCAGCCGCTTGAGATAAAGCTTCTTGGGGAGTTATACTACCATTGGTCCAGACCTCTAAAGTTAAGCGATCCTTTTCCAGAGCACCATCAATGCGAGTATTTTCAACGCTGTAATTTACTTTAGTCACCGGCATGAAAACAGAGTCAATCTGGAGGAAATCTACCGCTGTTGATTCATCATGCCCCCGTTCCACAGAGCGATATCCTGTACCCTTTTCGATGCGGAACTCCATTTCAAGCTTAGCCCCTTCTGCTAAAGTAGCAACATACTGACCTGGAGCAATAATTTCCACCTCCGAGGGCAAATCAAACTGAGCAGCTCTCACAGTGGATGGCCCAGTAATCATCACTCGACCTATCTGAGGTTGAGAGGTGTAGCTTTTGAGGACAACTTCCTTCATATTCAGCATAATTTCCAGGACATCCTCTCTGACTCCCTCAATTGTGGCAAACTCATTGTTTACGCCAGCAATCCTGACAGCCGTCACTGCTGCTCCTTCTAGGTTGGACAGCAAAACTCGTCTGAGGGCGTTGCCAACCGTTGTGCCTTGACCACGTTCGAGAGGCTCTAGGACAAATCTGCTATACTGACTTTGGTTCTTCAGTGTTTTGGATTCTACACACTCAATCTGAAACTGCGCCACAGAGTGACCTCCCTCTATTCATAAGACCCCTTTAACCGAATACAGGTTGAAGGGATAGTAAGCCAAAGGGTAAGGAGTTCCTTATGAACCTCCTCCTTTCAAGCTACTTTCCTTTCAACCTAACGGTCGCAAAAAATATACTCTTATACTCGACGCCGTTTGGGTGGACGGCAGCCGTTATGAGGAATTGGAGTTACATCCCTGATTAGGGTGATTTCCAGTCCGGCTCCTTGCAGGGCCCGAATAGCGGTTTCTCGACCTGCTCCTGGTCCACTCACCATCACTTCCACCTGACGCATACCTTGGTCTATGGCTCGTCGGGCAGCACTGTCAGCAGCGGTCTGAGCAGCGAAGGGAGTTCCTTTTTTTGCCCCCTTAAATCCACTAGAGCCAGCTGAAGCCCAAGAGACTACATCCCCTTTGGTGTCAGAAATGGTGACGATAGTATTATTGAACGTAGACTGGATGTATGCTATTCCATTGGGTACATTGCGTTTCTGCTTTTTTGTACCACCTTTTTTTGTTGGTCGCGCCATGTCACTTGACTTTACTCTATCGGTGATTGATTATCTTGGGGTTGAGTAACTTGAACAATTTTGTCCAAAGTCTTTTGTCCAAAGTCCTTTGTCCAAAGTGACTAACAGAAGGTCTCCTGGCAGTTACTTTTGACGAATGACCAATGACCACAAAGCTGTGGTGGATAGTTGAGCTGACTAGAGCTATTACTTCTTAGCCGGTGCTTTTTTCTTTCCAGCGATAGTCACTCGTCTACCGCGACGGGTACGGGCATTAGTGCGGGTTCGCTGTCCTCTCACGGGCAGTCCCATGCGATGACGACGTCCGCGATAGGTACCAATATCTACTAGGCGCTTGATGTTCATTGACTGCCAGCGCCTTAAATCCCCTTCCACCTGATAATTTTTTTCGACAGCTGCTCTGAGGGCAGCCACCTCAGCATCGGTCAAATCCTTAACCCTCGTATCTGGGTTAACTCCTGTTGCTGCTAAAATGTCTTTAGACCGCGACAGACCGATTCCATAAATGTAGGTCAGACCTATTTCTACACGTTTATCGCGAGGTAGGTCTACACTGGCAATCCGAGCCACGCTTGGTTCTCCCTTGACTGAAGTTTTGTGCTACAAATTAAATGTATGGATTAAGTGTATGGATTTGAGGTTTATCCCTGACGCTGTTTGTGTTTGGGATTCGGGCAAATCACCATAACTCGACCGTGGCGTCGAATCACGCGGCACTTTTCACACATTTTTCGGACAGATGGTCTAACTTTCATGCCTTTTTTTCTGGACAGAATGCAGTTGGTTATTATATCTTTTTTTTGGTTGACTTGTCAAATTTAACTTATTTTTCATAAAACAGAATCCGCTGCTAGTTTTACTTCTTACGCAGACGGTAGGTGATCCTGCCTTTGGTTAAATCGTAGGGGGTTAGTTCAACTTTGACCCGGTCTCCGGGCAGAATTTTGATGTAATTCCGACGGATTTTACCGGAAATATGAGCTAGGACATTAAAGCCATTGTCCAAGTCAACGCGAAACATGGCATTCGGCAGGGATTCAGTCACCGTGCCTTCCATTTCAATTAAGTCTTGTTTAGCCAAAGTGTTTTAACCTCAATACAACTATCCCCCTATGTTCTAAATTTTGATTATTTAATTCAGGGAGTCTTAACATATTTTATCAAATCCTAAATTATACCAACTAAACTAGTTTAAAACCAACTTTGGAGTAGCGCGGTCAGGGAAGCATTTTTCCCGTGGCCTAGCTCAAGGCATAGGTTACACCGGTCGAACCATTAGAATAACCATTAGTCTAAATTAGTCTAAGTATTAGGCTAGTGGTAAGGTATTCGCTACAATAGGGTCAGATGATGGCTTCCATGCCCCACGCAGGGGGTTTCCGCCCTTACGCATGGGCTTACCCTAAAATCATTACGCTAGAACCTGTTTAATCGATTCGGTGACTTGCTCTAAGGAGAGATCACCATTAATAGATTTTAAAGCTGAGTGTTCTCGGTAAAATTCCACCAAAGGAGCTGTTTGATGGTTATAGACCTCAAGACGTGTGCGGATAGTTTCCTCATTATCATCTGTACGTCCCTCCTTACGACCCCTTTCCAATAGTCTGTCGATCAAAACCTGATCTGGCACTTCTAGGTTGATGGCACCATCCAAAGTTTGGTCAAGCTCCTGCAACAGGTCATTCAAGAAATGGGCTTGGCTGACGTTACGGGGAAAACCGTCTAAAATCCAACCATTTTGAGCATCGGGTTGATTTAGGCGATCGCGGATCAGATCTATGAGCAACTCGTCAGGCACCAATTCTCCTTTATCCATATAGGACTGAGCTTTTTGACCCAGGAGGGTTTGAGCACTTACAGCCCCTCGCAAAATTTCCCCGGTGGAAATGTGAGGAATCCCTAGTTGTTCAGCCACAATTTTGGCTTGAGTTCCTTTACCTGCTCCTGGAGGTCCTAAAAAGATTAATCTCTTCATGTGTCATGTGTCATGGGTAATGTGTCAGTTGGTTTTTGTCCTAGGCAATGAACAACAACCAACTGACCCGAAAATTTGAGGCTCATCCACCTAAAAAAGCTGCTGCGCCCATTGCCCAATCGCTTTATTGCTTGACCATACCTTCGTAACGCTGGGAAATCACGTAGGTTTGAATTTGCTTGGCTGTGTCAATGGCAACCCCCACCAAAATCAGCAACGATGTGGCACCTAATCCCCTAAATGTGGTTACACCAGTGGCGCTTTCGACTGCAGTTGGTACTACAGCTACCAGTCCTAGGAAAATTGCTCCTAATAAGGTCAGTCGGTTCAAAACTCTCTCTATATATTCACTCGTAGCCCTTCCTGGTCGAATACCAGGGATACTCGCCCCCATTTTCTTCAAATTCTGGGACATATCTACTGGGTTTATAATCAGTGAGGCGTAGAAGTAGCTAAAGAACAAAATCAAGACTAAATAGACAGCAACATAGACCCAAGGAGTTTGACCATTGGGGTTGAGATAATTGGCAATCTGGATTAGGACTTGATTGATTGAGCCTAACAATCCATTGCTATTATCGCCACTAGTTATCCCAGCTAGGGATGTGGGTAGGATTAAGACGGCTGAGGCAAAGATAATTGGCATCACGCCACCTTGGTTTAACCTTAGGGGCAAATAATTTTTCCGCTCCCGGTAAAGGCGCTTACCAACTTGACGTCTGGCAGTAATAATCGGAATTCGTCGGCTGCCTTCTTGCACAAAGACAATACCAACAATCATGACTAGGAAAACTAACAGCAGCACAATTACCTTACCCACCGTTTCTCGACCCCCGGTCTGAGCCAGTTCAATGGTTTGACCCAAGGTGCGGGGCAAAACAGCAACAATATTGACAAAAATCAATAGTGAAGCTCCGTTGCCAATACCTCGTTCGGTAATTAACTCTGATAGCCACATCACAAACATAGAGCCAGCCGTGAGGGCAAGTACAGTTTCAAACACAAAGAATGCGCCTGGTTCAACAGCAAACCGCTGTGCCCACAACGATAAGCCAATACTTTGAATCACAGACCAGCCTAGGGCAACATAACGGGTAATCTGACCGATTTTTCGACGCCCTGCTTCACCTTCATTTTTCTGCAAATTTTCTAAAGCAGGAATTGCTGCCGTTAGCAGTTGTAGGATAATCGAAGCATTAATATAAGGCAAAATTCCCAAGGCAAAAATCCCTAGGGCGGAAAAACCACCACCAGAGAAAAAGTCCAAAAGACCTACAAACGGGCTATTCTGGAGTTCTGCTGAAAATCTGGCTCGATCAATTCCTGGTACAGGAAGAAAGACACCCAAGCGGGCTAAAATTAACAAACCAACGGTGACAAGCAGCCGACCTCTAAGGCCAGCCGCTTGAGCCATTTGCATAAACGTCTCTTGAGCAGTTGGGGCTTTGTCTCGACTGACAGTCATTTAAGGTACCTCTTGAAGATACAGGAGCATAAGGGCTAAAGGGGTTACTTAGCTATAACTTCCCAGCTGCCACCAGCCGCCTCGATTTTTTGGCGGGCACCACTTGTAAAGGCAGCAGCTTTTATATTGAGTGGCACATTCAGCTCCCCATCACCGAGTAGTTTCAATGGACCATCATTGGTGGTGACCACACCTGTCTCCAACAATGATTCCAAAGTTACCTCAGTATTGGCGGGAAGTGAGGCCAACTTACCTACGTTGATTGTAGTGTAATGTTTGGGGTTAATGACCGTAAAGTGTTTTAACTTGGGGATACGGCGATATAAGGGCATCTGACCCCCTTCAAAACCAGGTCTTGTCCCTCGACCTGAACGGGATTTTTGACCACGCATTCCAAAACCGCAGCTAGCCCCTTGACCAGCGGCAATGCCACGACCTACACGGCGTCGGCGCTTTTTGGAGCCTTTTTTTGGGACTGCATCATTGATTCTCATCGATCGTTTTTTGTAAGGGTGAAAATGTTTTTTTTAAGATTGACGGCTGACGCTAAACCGTCAACCTTGAGCATATTACTTTTATTTCTAGCTACCTGGTTTTTAATTTATGCATAGATTTGTTCAAGGGGAATGTCTCGTTCTTGAGCCACCTCTGAAAATGTGCGTAGGGAATCAAGAGAGTTGATTGCTGCTCTAGCATTATTGAGGGGGTTATTGGAACCAAGCTGTTTAGCTAAGACATTTTTAACTCCAGCTAACTCAAGTACTGTGCGCACAGCACCCCCAGCAATTACCCCAGTTCCGGGAGCAGCAGGTCGCATGATTACTTTGGCTCCCACCGCCCTACCTCTAGATGGGTGAGGAATGGAATTAGTTTTGGTTAAGGGTACATCAATGAGTTGCTTTTTGGCATCAGCAACTCCTTTACGGACAGCACCAATTACATCACTGGCTTTGCCTACACCAACCCCCACTTGACCTTTTTCATTACCTACAACTACGATGGCCCGGAAGCTCAACTTTTTGCCCCCTTTGACCACCTTACTAACGCGGCGGATTTGGATAACCCGCTCTTGCCAATTACTTTCTTTTTCTTTAGAGCGGTTGTTTTTTCTACGATTTGCCATAGTTCGCTAGAAATTAAATCATGATAGTAAGTATTCAAAGATTAGCTAATTTATAGTTGCTAATTTTTAACTGTTAATTTCAATTTTCAGTTGTTAATTGTCAATTAGCATTTACTAAAAATCTAGCCCTGCTTCACGAGCAGCTTCTGCTAAAGCTTTGACACGACCATGATATAGGTAGCCCCCACGGTCAAAGACCACTTTCTTGAGACCTTTTTCTAGTGCTCGCTGGGCCACCAACTGACCCACTTTAGCTGAGGCTTCACAAGTGGCTCCAGATTTGAGTTCAGATCTCAGAGCTGGTTCTAACGTTGAAGCTGCCACTATGGTATGTTGCTGATTGTCATCGATAACTTGCACATAAATGTGCTCATTAGAGCGAAATACAGCTAATCTTGGGCGTTCAGCAGTACCACTGACTTTCCGGCGTACCCGCCTATGTCTGTGTCGTATAGATTCTTTTCGAGTAAGTTTCATAGTTTACTTCTTACCTGCTTTACCAGCTTTACGTCTGACTATTTCACCGGCATATCGAATGCCTTTACCTTTATAGACTTCTGGGGGTCGAACTGCACGAATTTTTGCAGCTGTGTTGCCTACAACTTCTTTGTTGATGCCACTGACAATCACGTTGGTGTTGTTTTCAACTTTGACTTCAATCCCCTCAGGAGGAACGATCTCCACTGGCTTGCTGTAACCAACGTTTAAAATCAGATTACGACCCTGCACTTGAGCTCGATAACCGACTCCCTGAATGTCCAAACGTTTTTCAAACCCTTTGGAGACTCCCTCAATCATGTTGGCAACCAAAGTGCGAGACAAACCATGACTTTCACGGGCGGTTCGGGTTTCTTCGCGCCGGGAAACCTGTACAGTTTCACCAACTTGCTCAGCTTTAATTGTATCTGGCAAAACCCAATCCAGTTCACCTTTGGAACCTTTGACCTTCACCTGTTGACCGTCTATTGTTACAGTAACTTTACTGGGAATTGGTATAGGGCGCTTGCCAATACGTGACATAAAATTATCCTCCTAACTAAAGAAGTATGAAATATAAAGTATGAAGTATGAAGTATGAAGTATGTCATGAATTGGTTAATCAGCTAATCCGATCAATCCTAGGTTGGCCCAAGGACCGTTTGGCATATACTGAGCTGATTATTGCTCGAACTGATGCTCTAATCTACAGGGGCTTCCAGCTGATAGCTGGCAAGCCTAGATTTTTAAGTAGCGAGTCAGCTGACGGCTCTTAGTAGATCCTTCATCCTTCATGCTTCATCCTTTACCATACGTAACACAGAACTTCACCACCAATTCCCCGACGCCTTGCTTCCCTGTCGGTCATGATGCCATTAGAAGTAGAGATAATAGCAATCCCAATCCCTCCCAAGACTCTTGGCAGTTCTTTACGGTTGGAGTAAACTCGCAATCCAGGTTTACTCACCCGCTTCAGGGCTCTGATAATTGGTTTGCGATTGTTGCCCTTGTATTTTAGGGAAACAACTAAGTATTTTTTGACCCCTTCGCCTGTTTCCTCAAAATCAGTAATAAAGCCTTCTTCTTTGAGTACTTGGGCAATCGCCCGGGTCATTTTAGTTGATTGTACATTTGTTGTTTGATGCCGAACCAAGCAGGCATTTCTAATGCGGGTCAGCATATCTGCAATTGTGTCGTTTGCCGGCATTGTTCCTTCCTATGATTACAGGCTTATTTATCCCGGAAAGGCATTCCCATCTCTTTGAGTAAGGCGCGACCTTCTTCGTCAGTGTTGGCAGTGGTGACTATGGTAATATCCATACCACGAATCTGATCGATACTGTCGTAGTCTACTTCTGGAAAAATGAGTTGCTCTCGCACCCCAAGAGTGTAGTTACCACGACCGTCAAAGCTTCTAGGGCTAAGACCCCGAAAGTCCCGAATTCTTGGTAGGGCTAAGTTAATTAGCCGCTCTAGAAAGGAGTACATACGCTCTGAACGGAGGGTAACCGTGACACCAACAGGCATCCCGGCACGGATTTTAAAACCCGCGATCGCTTGTTTTGCTCGTGTGACCACCGGTTTTTGACCGGTGATTATGGCAATTTCGTTTACCGATGATTCCAGAGCCTTGGCATTTTGAGATGCCTCTCCTAATCCTCGGTTAAGACTAACTTTGACTAATTTCGGTACTTGATGAATGTTTTTGTAACCGAATTGCTCTTTTAATTTGGGGACTATTGTTTCCTGGTATAGGATTTTTAACCCTTTTGTCATAGTTTTTTTCCTTTGATTTCCCTGGGCTTGGTCAGGGCAATTGTCATTAGTTATTAGTCATTGGTCATTGACCATTAGCCATTAGTAACTGAATAATTAGTCAATAATCTCACCAGTTTTTTTGAGCATCCGCACCTTCCGACCATCGTCGGTAAAGGTATAGCAGATGCGGCTAGCAATTTTTTCTTTATTCGAGTAAAGCATAACGTTGGAGCTATGGATTGGAGCTTCAAACGTAGCAATTTGACCTTTCTCACCTTCTTGTTGAGGCTTGACATGCTTAGTTTTGACGTTAACTCCTTTGACTACTACCTTGCTAATTTTGGGTAGCGTCCGCAAAATTTCTCCAATTTTGCCTTTATCTCGACCGGCAATCACTTGTACCGTGTCGCCCTTTTTAACGTGCATTTTGTAGCGTAATGGGGTATCAGTTTGTGCCTTCTGGTGTTTAATTGGCATCAGAGTACCTCCGGAGCAAGGGATATAATTTTTGTGAAGTTTTTCTCTCGCAGTTCCCGCGCTACAGGGCCAAAAACGCGGGTACCTCTGGGATTGCCATCTGGGTTTATGATTACTGCTGCGTTGTCATCAAAGCGAATACTCATACCGCTTTCCCGACGTAGCCCCTTGCGGGTGCGCACAATCACAGCCCTAACTACATCTGACTTTTTGACCCCCATATTTGGAATGGCATCCTTGACCACACCAATAATTACATCACCAACACCGCCGTAGCGCCGATTTCCTGCACCAATAACGCGGATGCACATTATTTTTCTGGCTCCACTGTTGTCAGCAACGTTTAGGTAGCTCTCTTGTTGAATCATCAGTGTTCCTCCTCTAATAGAGTAATCAGTTATGAATTAAACGAGTTATGACTTAAACCTTGGGTTTGTTTCCAATTCCGAAAGGATTTTCTTCCTAGATCTCACGCACATTTGTAGGTCGTGGATAACCCACATCGACTAGGGTTAACTCGCTATTTTGAGGAACTACTGACGATTTCAGCAACCATCCAGCGTTTGGTACGACTCAGTGGTCGTGTTTCTCTAATCCGAACGCGATCGCCTTCTTTACATTTATTTTCCTCATCATGAGCTTTGTATCGCTTGGTACGCACAACAATTTTGCCGTACTTTGGGTGGGGAGACCTATTTTCAATAGCCACCACCACAGTTTTGTTCATTTTGTCGCTGACCACCAGGCCAACTCTCTCTTTTGCTGCCATACTATTCCTTATGCTTCTGATTCTGATTGTGGGGTATCACTTTGTTCTGATTGTGGGGTATCACTTTGTGAGGTATCGGTTGATTCTTTCTGTTTAGCGAGTTGGCGTTCTCGTTCTACTGTCATTAGCTGAGCGATTCGGTGCTTAAGATGCTTAAACTGGTGAGGTTTTTCTAAGCGTTTGGTTGCCTTTTGCAGGCGCAAGTCAAACAACTGACGCTTAGCTGCTAAGATTTCCTGCTCTAGTTCGGCATCGCTCAGGCTTCTAGCATCTTCTATCTTGGGCAGAGCCATAGCTTATACCTGTTCCCCTTCACGAGAAATGAACTTCAATTTAATGGGAAATTTGTTCGCAGCCAGACGCATGGCTTCCCGAGCCACCTCTTCGCTTACCCCAGCGATTTCATAGATAATCCGACCTGGTTTAACTACTGCTACCCAAAACTCTGGGGAACCTTTTCCAGAACCCATACGAGTTTCTGCTGGACGCATGGTGACTGGTTTATCTGGGAAAATTCTAATCCAGATTTTGCCACCACGACGAACGTAGCGGGTCATTGCCCGACGACCTGCTTCGATTTGGCGGGAGGTAATCCAAGCTGGTTCTGTGGCTTGCAGGGCATAATCACCAAAGTTAATGGTACTGCCACGAGTGGCCATACCCTTCATTCGTCCCCGGTGCTGTTTGCGATATTTTGTTCTTTTTGGACTTAACATAATTTGTTCTTTGTTAATTGAAAATCGAAAGTTGAAAACTGACAATTAACAAGCAAGCAATTTTCAAAATACTAGTGAGTCATTACTAGTCATTTGAGCGGTCTTCAAACTGCTGGCGGCGTTTTGGCTGACGGCGACGAGGTTGAGCTGTGTTAGGGGTAGGCTTTTCTTCTTGACCGGGAATCACTTCCCCTTTGAACACCCAAACTTTAATGCCCAAAATTCCATAAATGGTTTGGGCTGTTTTGTAGGCATAGTCAATATTTGCCCGGAGGGTATGGAGGGGCACTCGTCCTTCACGAGTCCACTCGGTTCGGGCAATTTCAGCTCCATTTAACCGACCACCTACCTGAACTTTAATGCCTTGGACATCAGCCCGCTGAGCCCGCTGAATTGCTTGACGAACCACTCGTCTGAAGGAAACTCTGCGCTCTAGCTGTTGAGCAATGTACTCGGCAATTAGGGTAGCATCTGCATCCACGCGTGATACTTCCACCACATTGATACGAATCTGACGATTGTTGCCCAGGGATTTTTGCAGACCGACACGCAAAGACTCAATACCACTGCCACCACGACCAACAACTACTCCAGGTCGAGCTGTATGAATTTCTAAATCAATCTGGTCAGCTTTGCGCTCAATCCGGATGTCGGAAATTCCAGCATTATTGAGGTTTTTGTCAACATATTGTCTGATTTGGTAATCTTCCTGCAACAGAAGCGGATAACGCTTTGAGTCGGCAAACCAGCGAGAGCGATGCTCTTGCGTGATACCTAGCCGAAAACCAATTGGATGTATTTTCTGTCCCACTGTTCTTTTCTTTCCCTATTATCTAGCCATAGCGCTATTAGTGTTCACCCTTGGTAATGCTCAATCAACTCACTAACTAATCATCTACTTCTGGAGATACAGCCACCGTGATATGACAGGTTGGCTTGCGAATCTGATAAGCACGACCTTGAGCTCTTGGTCGATAACGCTTCAAGCTTGGTCCCATATCCGCAACAGCTTTAGTGATGTATAAGCTAGCTGGGTCAATCCCTGCATTGTGTTCAGCATTGGCAACAGCGGATCGTAGTACTTTCAAGACTGGTTGACAAGCCCGGTAGGGCATGAATTCCAGAATGATCAGAGCTTCCCGATAGGAACGCCCCCGAATTTGGTCAAGTACTCGCCTCACTTTACTTGGAGACATCCGAATGTAGCGTGCGATCGCTTTAGTTTCTGCTGTAGTGTCTATCGCCATCGTTCCATCATTTGCTTTCTTTATAGCTACTAACTACTGAACTAATCACTTTAACGACGGGCCTTACCATCCTTAACATGTCCCCGAAATGTTCGAGTCGGGGCAAATTCGCCCAGCTTATGACCTACCATCTGCTCATTGATAAAAACTGGTACATGTGTCCGCCCGTTATGAACGGCAATGGTGTGACCAACCATCTGCGGCACAATGGTCGAGGCTCTTGACCAGGTTTTAATCACCTGTTTTTCGCCTTTAGCATTCAAGGTTTCAATCTTAGTCAGAAGACTATCGGCTATAAAAGGACCTTTTTTTAATGAACGACCCATAATTCAACGCTCGTTAGTTTTTAGTTGTTAGTTGGTAGTTAATAGTTGCTAGTTGGTAGTTAGTAATTGCTAGTTACAACCTTTAACCTGCTAACTTTAACGTTCAACTCCTTAAGAATCGCGACCGCCGCGCCCTCGCTTAGAGGATTTCCGCCTACGCCGGACAATTAAAGAACTACTTTGCTTTTTGACCTTACGAGTTTTGGCTCCCAAGGCTGGTTTCCCCCAGGGGGTCACTGGACCACTTCTACCAATAGGAGCTCTACCCTCACCACCGCCATGGGGGTGATCTACCGGGTTCATTACACTGCCCCTTACTTGGGGACGACGGCCTCTATGTCGATTGCGACCAGCTTTACCTAAACTCAAGTTTCTGGCTTCAACATTACCGACCTGTCCAATAGTGGCGTAGCATTCTTTACGCAACATCCTGACTTCACTAGAAGGCAGCTTTAGGGTGACATAGTCACCTTCTTTAGCTTGCACTTGAGCAGTTGCTCCGGCAGCACGGACAATCTGTGCTCCTCGCCCTGGGATCAGTTCAACGTTATGCACGTTGGTACCTAAGGGAATATCCTTTAGGGGTAAGGCATTGCCTATTTCGATGGGAGAGTCAGGCCCAGATATAATGGAGGACCCCACTTCCAAACCCACAGGATGCAGGATATATCGCTTTTCACCATCTTGATAGTAGAGCAGCGCAATCCTAGCATTCCGATTGGGGTCATACTCAATTGCTGCCACTTTTGCCGGAATATTGTGCTTATCCCGGCGGAAGTCAATTACCCTGTATAGACGTTTATGTCCGCCACCGCGATGGCGACAGGTAATAACACCGCGATTATTGCGACCTTTTTTACGATGCTTAGACTTGGTTAGGGATTTTTCTGGCTCAGTCCGAGTAATCTCAGCGAAGTCTGAGACAGTACCCTGACGAGTGCCTGGGGTGTATGGTCGATAGCTACGGATGCCCATAACAAGTATTTTTTACTTAGTTTGTCTTGACTAGTTTGTCTTGACTAGTTTGTCTTAACAATTGACAATCTACCAATTGGCAATTAACCAAATTAAGAATTAGCAATTAGCAATTAGCCAGTTTTATACGTCTGGGAATAGAGTAATCGAATCTCCTGGAGCTAGGGTAACAATCGCCCGTTTGTACTGGGTTTTGTAACCTACAAATTTTCCCACTCGACGCTTTTTCCGTGGCGGACGTAGGGTATTTACTGCCACCACTTTTACTTCAAAAAGACTTTCAATCGCGGCTCTAATTTGTGGCTTTGTCGCTTTGATAATCACATCAAATACATACTTGTTCTGCTCCATCAGTAGGGTCGCCTTTTCAGTCACAATTGGCCGAATCACCAAATCAGCAAGGTCACGGGGGTTATACTCAGTCATTGTAAACCTCCTGAATTTTGGCAAGAGCCGTGTTAGTGGTCACGATTTTATCAGCGGCCAGGATATCATAGGTATTCAAGTTGGTGGCATAAATCAACTTGACAGTTGCTAGGTTACGGACTGACAAATAAACCTTTTCTTCTGGCTGAGCTAGGATTATGAGAACTTTTGACTCAGGCTCAATTCCCCACCGATCAATTGCTGCCACCACATCCTTGGTCTTGGGTCGTGGTAGTTGTTCAACAAATTCCTCTACCACAATCAAATCCTCTGCTCGACTCATAAACGCTGTTCTTAGAGCCAAGCGACGCTCTTTGCGGTTCATTTTCTGGCTATAGTCTCTGGGTTTCGGACCAAAGATTACACCACCACCACGCCATAGGGGTGAACGATTCGAACCAGCACGAGCACGACCGGTTCCCTTTTGTCGCCAAGGTTTGCGTCCTCCACCTCTAACTTCGGAACGAGTTTTTGTACAAGCATTGCCTTGACGAGCATTGGCCATTTGTCTCACCAGTGACCGGTGAACAATGTGGGCAGCGTTTTCTTCTTTGGCAACTCGCATCTCGAGTGTTGCCTGCCCTACTTCTTCCCCTTGCCAGTTTCGCACTGAACAATCTACCATTTGTTCTCTCCTTCTTAGCGAGCAAGCGTTTAGCAATTAGCTGTTAGCTTTTAAGCACTTAGGGGGTGCTAGTAGTAAAAATAAACAGTTACATATACATCAGGCTTACACCTAACGATGAGGGAGCTAATTGCTTTTTCGTTCTGACTAACGTCCGACTTTATTAGTGGGTGCAATGCTCAAGAGTGTCCCTGGTTTACCGGGAACTGCACCTTTAATCGCTAGCAAATTGCGCTCTTGATCTATCTTGACTACTTCAAGTTTGCGAATTGTCACCTTGGTACCGCCGTAACGACCAGCCATTTTCTTACCTGGATAGGTACGACCAGGGGTTGTCCCTGCTCCAGTGGAACCTGGAAGGCGGTGGTTTTTGGAACCATGAGCCATCGGTCCTCGCCTGAAGTTGTGACGTTTCTGATAACCCGCGAAGCCACGACCAATGCTTTTACCGCTGACATCGACAATTTGACCAATACTGAACATATCGGTATTGACTGGCTGACCCAGTTCAAAATTACTGGTATCATCCACGCGGTACTCACGTAGGTGGCGTAAGGGTGGGGCGCTGGACTTAGCCAAGTGTCCAATTTCAGGCTTATTAATTGCCTTAGGCTTAACTTGGTCATAACCAATTTGAATGGCATTGTAGCCATCTGTCTGGTTAGTTTTTATTTGGGTCACAGTGCATGGCCCAGCTTTGACGACGGTTACAGGAATCGCTCTTCCTTCATCATCGAACACTTGGGTCATACCGAGTTTGGTACCGAGGATACCGACAGACACTGGTTTCTCCTTTGTAGACATTGCAGCAGTCTGGCAGCAGGGATATTCAAGAACCTGAATTCCCTTTGTGCCACAAACCAGGTCATTATAAACCTGGTCAGTATTTATAGTGGATAAACCTCTCCTCAAAAAATAAGCAGAGAGCCCACTTTTATCCAGCTCGGCATGATGGTCGAGCTAGATTCTCGTTCAATTGCGTTTACTGGTCAGAAAAGGCTATTAAACTCGCCTGACTTCGCTGGGACTTAAGTTGTTAATAACTCAGTATCCCTTGATCCACGAAAGTGTAAGCACTTATTGACCCAAAGTAGACCCAAGAACCGATTGGAGTTGTTTAAACCTAACTGTCTTTGACCTACTTTAGCCCTGATGCCAAAAAAAACACCTGATATGCTGTGTATATTGTCTTGCCTCGAACCTAATTCTTAGCCCACAGCACAAGGAGCTAACCAGTTGCTGAAAAAGCAACTGTCATAATGCCACTATTATATAGTATATAGTATTTTGCTAAGGGTGTCTAGTTAGTTTGAGAATTAGTTTGACAAAAATTTGCTTGCTGTATGGATTTATCTGAAATCGGGGGATTCGGAGCTCTAAGGATGCGATCGCGTAGCGTAGCCCTTCGGGCTAATCGCATAAGCGCGGAAGCTGAGGCCGTAGGCCACGCTTTGCGTTCGCGTAGCGTCGGCTTTGCCGAAACGCTTCCGGAGCGTAGCGTAGCCCTTCGGGCTAATCGCATAGTCTTGAAACCAAATTATTCAGTCCTCATCCCATTCCCCAGACAACAACACACAATCCCCCACCTGCAATACTCCAGCTTCATCCACCGGATTATATAGTTTCCCTTGTCTACGCAACGCCTGAACCATCACATTGTATTGATGCTGGAGATCAATTGGCTTCATACCGACCAAACTTGAATTCTCTACCAAAGTTACCCAATGCTTAGATCCCTCACTAAGGAAACTGCGACTTTCGATCCAGTCTCTAAACGCTGCTAATTCTTCCGGTTCCCCAACAACTAGCAATCGATCCCCTGAACGCAACGTCATCTTACCTTGTGGGTAGTGGACGATATCATTACCTTGTTGAATTGTCAAAACTGTTACCCCAGTCACGTTACGGATATCTGCTGCTGCCAGAGTTACCCAATCTAGACGGGAAGTTTGACTCAAGGTCACCCACTCACTGTGGAGTTCTTCAGCAACATCAGTGATGTCTTGCTGCTTTGAATAGGTAGCTTGTTCAGGTCGTACACTCAAATAGCGGTCTTGGTGAATCCGATTGATCACAGACTGAATCATACCTTGGGATTCTCCCAGTGCTACTAGCACATGGGCTCCCATTTCCAATGCTGCCTCAAATTCTGGTTGCACTACTTCCCGCGCCCCTAACTGGGTGAGTAGGTCAATTTCGCTATTTTTGTGAGAACGAGCCACAATATCCAGTCCTGGGGCAAACTTGAGGGCACGTTTGAGCAACAAGCGGGTACTGCCAGGATCGGGTAGGGCAATGGCTAGGGCTTTAGCTTTTTCTAGATGGGCTTTTTCTAACACCAGTTCCGAGTGAGCATCCCCAAACATATAAGGAATTTTTTCATGTCTTAATCGTTGAATAGCAGCTTCGCTATTTTCAATCACTAGTACCTCATGCCCTTGATTGCGCAGGATGTTGACCAGTACTCGCCCCACTCGTCCATAGCCAGCCACTACCACATGATTACAAATCGTTTCTGGAATTGACAAAGCTTTAGTGCCCCGAAACTGACGCAGGTAGTTTTTCAGAAACGGCAGATTTACCAGGTGGTCTGCTATTCGGGGAGACCATCTCAGCGACATTGGTGTCAGGACTAGGGTAATTGCTGTGGTTCCCACCAGGAGTAGATACTGATCCCTAGTGATAAATCCTAACTCAAAGCCAACCACCGCTAATACAAAGGAAAATTCTCCAATTTGATTGAGACCAAAACTAGCAATAAAAGCAGTTTTAAAGGAATAGCCAAATTTCAGCACAATCGGTAGGATAATGGCTGCTTTTCCACCCATTACTAACATCACTAAACCGATAATTATGCCGAAGTTATCGAGCAGCACTTCTGGCTCAATGAGCATTCCTATGGATGCAAAAAATAGACATACAAACGTGTCTTTAAGGGGAATTATTTTGGCAACTGCTTGGTCAGCATAATCAATTTCAGCCATCATTAATCCTGCCACAAATGCTCCCATTTCAACGGATAGACCAAGTCCAGCAGTAATCAAAGCAATCCCTAAACACAGGGCAATTACTGTGATGAGAAATAACTCACTGTTTTCAGTGCGGGCAATATATTTAATGAGATGGGGAACTATCCAGCGACCGGCGGCTAGAGCAGCAGCTAGAAACACCAACGCTTTGAGTAAAGCAACAACTAAAGCTGAGCCAATATCTGAGGGCTGCTGAAGGGCGGGTATGACGGCTAACATCAGACCTAAACTAAGGTCTTGAGCAATCAAAATTGCCAGCATCACTTGACCATGAAGGGTATTGGTTTCTCCTCTCTCCATCAGGGTTTTAAGAACTACTGAGGTAGAGGAAAGGGAGATGATGAATCCGAGCATTATTCCCGGAGTAAATCCGTCAACCCAACCAAGTCCATTGGCTAAAACTGCAACTAGGGTAATAGTGAGACTAATTTGCAGTAAACTCCCTTTCAGGACAATATCTTTAAATCGTTTAAGCTGGGATAGAGAAAATTCTACCCCATAGGTGAATAACAAAAAAACAATCCCAATTTCAGCAAGGGATTTGACTTGTTCTAATTCGCCTACGAGTTTAAGACCAAACGGACCAACCAATAAACCACTGGCTAAATAGCCTAAAAGTACAGGTTGACGTAGCCGATTGGCAAGGTAGCCTCCCAGAGCAGAAGCCCCTAGAACTGTGGTTAGATCCAGAATTAAATTGTGTCCTGAGGCCATGATTAGGAATGGGTAATCGGTAATTGGTCACAGGCTTCATACCTGGGGGTTTGCCCTTGTGCCCTGATTTTTTTGTAACCTACCCACTTGAACTAAGCAACTTGGGCATCAAGGAGTTGGTAAGGAAGGCTCAAAGTACTCTACCCACCTGATAATTTTTTCAGTTATCTTATGACGGTAGAGATTTCCAAGAACTATGGCTTTAGAACAGTGTAACGTTTGTGGGTCTTTAACCAGCACCAACGATGAAATTTGCCTCAGTTGTGGTTATCCAGCTAAAGGTCGGCCAAAGTTAGTTTTTTTCAAGTGGACTGCTATCGGTGTTGCTGTAGTATTTGCTCTGTTTCTCGTACTAGGGGTCATTAACAGAGTTGAGCAACACCTCAACTCTCAACCTTCGACACATATAGACCGGTAAGATAGACCGGTAAGATAGCGTTGGGTTATCAGTCTATCTGTGTCTGCTGCGCGCTGTGTCTGCTGCGCGCAGCAGATACACATGTACTTAGTTAGAAGTTGGCGGACTAATCAGACCATTAGCTGCACCAAATAGATTGATGGGATTTTTGCCATCGGTAATCAAAACACTCTGGATACCAAGTGCTTCTAGAAGTCTTGCCTGCATTTCCGGACCTGCTTGTGCGATCGCTTGAATGGTTTGAGGACCAATTGCTTCTACTTTCTGTCGGTATTCTTCACTCTTAATGTGAGCCTCGCAGTCAAGTCCCGAAAAATTAGGACAAAACTGTATTTAATAGTGCGAACTGGACATTGACAATTTTATAGCGCTAGACTATAATGGCAGTATATAGCAAAAGCTGTACACACCGTTGATGATGCAAAAGAAAGTAGGCGCAGTAAAGAAGATATCGACTCAGGTCGTCCCAGTTGTAGGGATAGCTAAGTCGGTTGAGCTTGAGCTGTTGTCTACGATGAAAAAACTAGGCGTCGTCAGGTCTGAGTCTTACAACAAGCTGGGTAGTATAAGTCATTGGGGACTTGACTGGAAAAAAGCCTACCCAGAAGTCAGGGACTTCAGGAAGCCTGAGTCCCTGGGCTTGCCTTCCAAGTTAATGGAATGGACTGTCAGTGATGTAGCTAAAACTATCACAGCTCAACAAGCGGCTTCCATTGAGGCAGTCATAAAAAAGATCTATAAGAGGTTTCCTGGAAAGGAAAACCAGAAGATCAGAAAGGATATCTCTAAGCAACTCAAAACTTCAGCTTTTCTGGATAATCCACTATTGCACAGACTTGTAAGGAAAGAGTTTCAGAGAGGACATTCTTGGGTCAAGAATCAAGTTGTATACCAACAAGGAGGATACTCGTGTAAACGATTGTCTCGTTATACTTATCAATTGGAATTAGCTGGAATCAGAAGAGGAAAAAGAAACAAACTAATAGTTAGGTCTAATCGAAATATTAAAGGACAGATTAGACTAATATACAACTCTCTACTGGCAAGATTTGAGATTCATTTTTTGGTTAATCACGGGACAGCTGAGATTCCTCCTGAACGTCGAGCGATAGGAGTAGACAAGGGATACACCGAGGCTTTTTATGATTCAGATGGTCAGGCACACGGGAAGAACCTGGGCAAAATAGCAACCATAAAATCCGTTCGCGTAGCGTGGCCTTTTGGCCATCGAATATGCGCCAAAAATCGGAACAGAGGAAAGCTCTGGGCAATACATAGGAAGCTAGAAAAAATAGATCCAGCTAAATCAGCTCGGATACTGAAAAATAATCTGAGTCGAAAAACAGAAAACAGTCGTTACAGAAGAGATCAATCAGAGTTGAGGGCGATTATAGGGGCTGCTTCTAAATCCCTCTTCAAAGGAGAATCTCTAAGAATTTTTGCTGAGGATTTAACGCAACCAATCAAAAATAAACGCCAGTCAAAGGCTATGTCTCGCAAGTTGAATAGCTGGATGAAAGGAGAAATGCGGTACTCCTTGCAGAAATGGGCTAATTGGACTGGTTCGGTTGTGACAGAAGTCCAGCCAAGCTACACGTCGCAAATTGACTCCTTTTCTGGCACCTTATTGGGAGCAAGGATTGGGGACAGTTTTATCAGATTTAATGGGGTCGTGTTGCAGGCTGATCACAATGCTGCGAAGAATATCCTTGCTCGTGGTACAGATCAAGGAATCTCCCGGTTTATGACTAGGGTTGAAGTGCAGGCAGTATTGTTGCGTCGTACTGCGCGTTTCTTAGAAGGTATGGATTTGACTTTAGCTGACGCGGTTAAGCTAGGATGGCTTGACCGCAAGCATGCCAAAACTCAAGCTTTTAAGGAACTCCTCACCGGGATGTGAGGAACGTCTAGATAGATGAGCGGGAGGCTTGACTCCAATTGCTACTTGACCGCTCCTCACTCAGACATCAATAAAATGCACCTTGGCCGTTTTATTCGGTTTTATCCCGATTGATGACGGTTTAAGAGTATTCCTTAGCTCTTGCTTCTGCTGTTGCCTGACCTGTAGACTCAATGGCTATATTTTCTGCCTTTGACACTCCCCGTCCTAGAAGAACGGGGAGTGTCAAATCCCCTACCAGTTTCTCGTTTGGATAAAGGGGAAACGGATCTTGCGCGAAACGAATTTCCAGATCACCGTAGCGCAGTCGAATTTGACCATGCTGATCAGCAATGGGTTGACCGTCTTCATCCCGGAGTAATGGATTAGCCACCACACAATAATATCGAGGCGGCACAATAATCATCGGTTCAGGTTTTAAGATCAGCCGCTCGTGATCCCGAAGGGTAATGGTTTGAGGACCAACCTCCAGTCGCGTAACACCAGTATTGTTGTCTAGCACATGAATAAACTGTTGGGGCTTGATGCGAATCACTTCACTAGTTGTTCTAGGCACTTCCATTTTCTTCTCTGTTTTACGCTCAGTTGTATTCATAGTCTCGGTCTAATCGAACTAGATTACTAAGTTGCCTTCATCGGTCGTAAGTAGTCATACACAATGAAAGTTGACTGATCAGATAAGGGAATAGGGAACGGCGAACCGAGAACATAAAGGGGTTGAACAACGTTAAGGGTTTCAACACAGTTAACAGCATTTATGTTCAGGTATTTAGATACAGTATTGTGCCTATATAAATCCCAAGTCAGTTGTGAGCAAAATTGTTTTACCAAGGGAGCTTCGGATCAGGAAATATCAGGATTCATGTAGGATTGCTATAGTTCATGGTTTATCCCTAAAGCCTAATCAACAATCAACTATTTTGTAACCTGACAGCAAAGGAACTCGCTATAAAACTAAAGTAACCTTTCTTTTTCTGTTCTGCCAAAATAACCCAAACTCGTTATGACTACGTTGATTTTATGGAGTTGGGAGCAATTTCATCAAACCCCTGGGATAGGAGATGTGATTGCTGATCGGAACATTAACGATGAGGTATGAGGCCACCTTATATTAGGCTTGATAGCATTAAGTACTAACAACTATTAACCATTAATCATTAACCCAACCTCTAAAAATACTAATATTTTTTTTTAGGATATAATCAGGATGATTACTATCTAATATTAAACAAATAAGGGGCATACTATGAATCGTGATGACTTCCTAAAACGCTACGAAGCCGGTGAAAGAGATTTTTCTGGTATTAATTTGAAAAAGGCTAACTTAAAAAGTACTAATTTCAAGGGTGTTTGTCTAAAAAATGCGGACTTGAGTAATGCTGATTTAGAGGAAGCTACTTGGGATGATGTAGATCTAAGTCATGCTAACTTGAGGAATGCTTACCTATACGAAACCACTATCGAAAATTCTAACCTTACTAAGGCTAACTTGAGTCATATAGTAGCCTCTGAATCAACCTTGGAAAACTGTGATTTTAGTGGTACTGATCTGAGTTATGCGGATTTATCTGTAATCTATATAGCTACTAGTAAGCTCAGGGATGCCAATTTTAGTTATGCTACCTTATGTGAGGTTTACGTAGGTGATTCTGACCTGAGCAATGCTAACCTCAGTTATGCCCGTATGCTAGGGGTTGATGGCTGGAAAAAAGCTGACCTGAGTAGTATAAATTTTACCAAAGCTATCTATACGTCATACACTGAGTTTCCGACTGGATTTAACCCATCAAAAGCCGGAGCAATCTTTATTTGTGCCGAGGCTGACTTAAGCGGTTTAGACTTGAAAAATGTCAACCTAGGTTATGAAGAACTGTGTGGCGCTAACCTTAGTCATGCTAATTTGAGTGGTGCAAGACTGTATAATACTGACTTGAGAGCCGCCAACCTAAGTTATGCCAATTTAGAAGGTGTTGACTTTCATGATGCTGATTTGAGTGAGGCTAATTTCAGCCATGCTAATCTTAAAAAGGCTAAATTAGCTAAGGCTGACTTAAATGATGCTATTTTCTGTAACACTATTATGCCTAATGGCAGGATTAAAAATAATAATTGTTAGCTAGATCAATCCAGCTCAGTGAGAAGATAATTATTGGTAATGGGTAATGGCTAATTTTGATTACTCCCGTACCATTGGCTTTCCTTATCAAAGCAGTGATTTTCTTTTCCTTAGACCATTCTTTGAGGCGTTGCTTAATAATGGAATGATTTGAATAGTTTTGTGGAATGGGCATCTTGCCCGTTCCTGACGGTGCGACCCGTGGCGAATTTAATTCTTAATGGGTCAAGCGCACCGGATCTTTTTGGGCAGGCAGGATGTCCACCCCACTCATATTCATTGATTGATTCAGCAACGCCACATTTTTAGCCAATCATACCTTAATTCAGCAACGCCAAATTTCTCAATTGCGCAGAATCAACCGTTGCCGATGAACATGCAACAAACGAAACTCCCGCTGCGCCACCTGCTCCAACATATAAATAATGTGCTCTGGTCGCAACATCGTGCCATCATTCAAACAACTCCCCACATACCGCAAAACCACCCCAGACTCCGCAACCTCCTCTTCACCATCTTTGGATTTTTGGGGTTCGATCACCTCGAAGTCAAATAAGCGATCGCATAAATTCACCCACTGCTTCTTCCCCGACTTCGTAAACCGCTCCCACCAAATTTCCTTACTACCTTTGATTGCTTCAATCCAACCCTGCCACTCTTCCCAAGACGCTTCTGATATTACCTCAACTCGAATCAAATACTCAGCTCTCTCCAACAGCTGAGTTCCCGCAGGTTCCTTCAAATCCACTGCTTCAACCCCATACACCGGAATCTCTTTAGGCAACTGAGACACCAGCCTTTCCCTAAACTCCTCAACTGGCATTTTCTCAGTTAACTCAAACTCCACAATCTCCCCACTGCTAGACGCTCCCAAGGGCAACGCATTAGCAATCATAATCCGAGCATTAGCCCGAAACCCCCCACTATATCGAATTGGCAGTGACGCCCGTCTTACTGCTCTCTCAAACAGACTTGCCAAATCCAGATGACCCAACAAGGTCATATCCCCCAACTTTCCAAACCAAACCCGCAGCCGCTGATCCTTATTAGTATTGGGTTTAAAGTGACCAGCAAATTGCGGAATCTGTGGCGGGTCAATCACCACATTATGACCAAAATCAATCCCACACACACCACAGTGAGAACACCCATCAAAGGAACAATCCGGTACCGTTGCTGCATCTAACGCCCGTTGTAAATCTTCCTTGAGCCAATTCTTATCAATTCCCGTATCAATATGATCCCAAGGCAAGGGAGCATCAAGGGCGTTAAGGGTTGACGGTTGAAGGTTAGCTGGTTGAAGGTTAGCTGGTTGAAGGTTAGAAGGTTGAAGGTTAGAAGGTTGAAGGTTAGAAGGTTGAAGGTTAGAAGGTTGAAGGTTAGAAGGTTGAAGGTTAGTTGGTTGAAGGTTAGTTGGTTGAAGGTTAGCTGGTTGAAGGTTAGTTGGTTGAAGGTTAGTTGGTTGTCGGTTAGTTGGTTGTCGGTTAGCTGGTTGTAGGTTAGCTGGTTGCTCTGAACTTTCAACCTTGGCCTTTTGGCCACGCTTCGCGAACAACCTTCCAACTTGCAACTCTTCTACACCCGCCATCACGTTCCATTCGCCATTTTCTACTTGGCGATATTTCCAGGTCAGACCTGATGAAGCGATCGCATTTTCCCAAGCAGCAAATGCCCGATCCAAGCTTTCCATCCAGGAGTCCATCCCTGCCCCCAATTCCCAAGCACGGCGCACCACCGCACTTAAGCGTCTGTCACCCCGTCCCACGAAATCTTCCATGGCCGAAATCCGAACATCGGTGTAATTAACCTTCACCCCCCTGATCTGACCAAATACTTGTTTGAGTAATTCCTGCTTGCGTTCAAACTCCGAAGTCGATACGGAATGCCACTGGAATGGGGTGTGAGGTTTTGGGGTAAAATTAGAAACAGTTATGTTAAACTTAATGGTTTTTCTGCCTTTAGCACGGCACTCCTGCTGCAACCAACGCACCGTTTCCGCAATCCCCAACACATCCATATCCGTTTCACCGGGCAAACCAATCATAAAATAGAGCTTGACTTTCTCCCAGCCTTGCTCAAATGCCGTCTTTACTCCCCTGAGCAGTTCTTCATTAGTCAGTCCCTTATTAACAATATCCCGCATCCGCTGAGTTCCTGCTTCTGGGGCAAAGGTCAAGCCACTCTGCCGATTGCCCCCTAGGATATTGGCAATATTCTCATCAAAGCGGTCTACCCGCTGACTCGGTAGGGACAAGGAAATATTCTGATCCTTAAGACGATTTTTGATTTCCATCCCCACCGCTGGTAGAGCCAGGTAATCCGAACAACTCAGGGATAGAAGGGAAAACTCGTTATACCCTGTAGCACGCATCCCTTGTTCAATAGCTTCCACCACTTTTTCTGGTTCCACATCCCGCGCTGGTCGAGTCAGCATCCCAGGTTGGCAGAAGCGACAACCCCGAGTACAGCCCCGTCGCACTTCGATCTTGAGTCGGTCATGAACCGTTTGGATATAGGGTACTAGTCCAATAGCATAGGCAGGCATCGGTGTAGCCACACGCCGCAAAATCCGCTTCGGCACATCAGGGCGGTTGGGTTTAACTGAGCCATCCTCAGTCATATCATAGAATTGGGGGACATACACCCCTGGTATCTGAGCCAAATCCAGGAGTAACGCTTCTCGACTTAAGCCAGCTGCTTTGCCTTCTTCGATTACTAAGCCAATCTCTGGCAACAATTCTTCCCCATCGCCAAGATCAACAAAATCTAAGAAATCAGCATAGGGTTCAGGATTCGATGTCGCCGTTTGTCCACCTGCAAAAATTAGGGGTATTTCCGATATATCAAACTGAGCACGGTCTTTCCAGGTCAGGGGAATTCCTCCCAAATCCAACATTTCCAAGATGTTGGTTGCCCCTAATTCATAGCTAAGGCTAAAGCCAATAATATCAAAATCTTTCAGAGGTCGCCGATTCTCGACAGCAAACAGAGGGGTTTGAGTGGAACGTAATTTAGCTGCCAAGTCTGGGGCAGGTAGATAGGCGCGATCGCATAATTGCCTAGGTTGATAATTCAATATATTGTAGAGGATGATATGGCCTAAGTTAGAAGCCCCCACTTCATAGATTTCTGGATAAGTCAATACCCAGCGTACCTCAGCTTCTTCCCAAGGTTTATGGACTGCTCCCAACTCGTTACCTAAGTAACGGGCTGGTCTGTTGATGTCTGGTGTTAATATTTCCTCTACAGTGATTGCCATAGAAACTTTATTACTGCTTTCAATGCAGTTAACCCTGATCCACCTTTGATTTTATCAGTACTCAGGCTAGAGATAAGGGGGTGAAGGTGGATGAAGTGAGGGAGATAATAACCACCATACTTCTTAACTGGTATTTCCCTATCTCCTCCCATCATCATCGCTGTAAGCACTTAATCTTCCCAAGATTTCCTATGATTTTGCTGCACTCAGAGCCATTGAGTTAGCTTCCCAACCTACTCCAACCCCCTAGAGGGCTGTAGCAAAAGCCTCATGGCTGTCAAAAATCTCAAACACCCCATCTAATTTAGTTAGCTCCAGCATAATTCGAATTGAAGGAGCTACGGAGCAAAGACCAAAGCGCCTCTCTAGACTTCTTGCTAGCTTCAGACCATGAATTAAGGCCATTAAGCCAGCACTGTCGAGAGACTCTAACTGATGCATATCAACCAACAAAGCCGAATCCTCAGCAGCCACCACAGCTTCTGTCAACTGACTTTTAAACTCAATTGCATTAGAAGCGTTAATATGACCGGAAGGTTGAATAATTCTTAATTTTGCACTCAGGGTCGCCTGTGTCATGAGTAGACTCCTCACTTGGTCAAATCCAATAAAATTTTATAGAGAATATATTGAAGATAGTATGGAATTTCGCTAATTCCATACCACTTCTGATAGACTTTGCCGAATCTTTACAGATTGCTAATGGTTTTTGAAATCTTCATTAAACTTACCATCAAAATGTATCATATATTACTTTTTTTCAAGTTAAGTAATTTATTTTTCATTTCCGATGGTCTAAGTTGCTAAGAGCATGGCTCAGTTGATGCCTATAAGTAGGGATTAAATTTTAATAATTTTTGTTACGTTAACTAAATAGAGCTGCCCTGACATAGAAATATAATACTTTTTGTTATAGGCTTGAGCCAAATGTTTAGCCTTAGATAAGTATAACGTTAACTAGGGTGTAGAGGCAAGTAGTACTAAGCAGTATGTCCTTATAACTGCCTTAGGTGCGCTTGACCCATTAAGAATTAAATTCGCACCTATTGGTGCGCGCCTCCAAGGGCGAATAAATCGCCCTTGGGTCGCACCTATTGGCTTTGCCAACGCTACGCGAACGGGTCGCACCTAAACTTCAATACCTCTAACCCTTGAAACGGCATAGCTTCTTCCGTTGAGGTTAAGCTTTCTGAGTTAAGTCCAAAAGGCATATAATATATATGTAATATATATGTCAGAGAGTACCAATCCACCTCATCAGTGATTTAGATCACATCCCAATAAGATAAAGATCACTATAGTGGCTAGTAATTTCAGAAGACAATAAAGTTATATGGAATTGTGGGTAAGTAATTGTGAAAACTACATTTGTTATTCGTCAACTAGTAGAAAAAGCCCTCTATATTAGGAAATTGACTCCTGATATAGAAAATGCAATTAACTACGAACTAACTCAAACTGGTTACATCTCTGATGTGGATTACGAAGCACTGGAATTATTAATGTCTGAGATGGATGCTGGTCGTGTACAGCTAGTTCCGAGTCACTAGAAAAAGTGGTTATAAACTAAGGCTAGACCAGCTCGGAGGCTTGGTAACTACTCCATGACTTTTAGCCATGACTTTTAGCCATGACTTTCAGGGTTGGGGCAAGCTCTGACAGCTACATGTGGCAAAACCCCTACAACTTTAGTTTACTCTCCTAAGGGGTCTGACTTGCTACTGCTTGAGTCGTGATCAGATCACCATTGAGTTGGCAAAGTCCTATTACCGATTAACCATTAAAAAAACTTAAAACTTTTCAGGATAAGCTTGCCAAACTGCACAGATAAAATAACTTAGTTGCTGGCGAGCATCAGGGTCACTTTCTACATTGACATCAGGGTCATCTAACCGAACCAAGAGGGGAATTACTTCAGTGTCTAAGGCTAGTCGTAATAAACTCGCTGGCCAAAGTAAATCCGGTCCAGAGCGTAGGTCGTAAAGAGTAAGCTGTTCAGGGAGTTCCACTGGCACAGGCTCTTGACTATGCAAGGTGACCAATATCATAGAACGCACCCAACACATTTGTCGCGATGACACAAATTCGATCACTTCAGCGTATAAACGAGTATTGTCATGCTCTAAACAAATAATCTGATGAGGCTGGAACTCGTAAACCAAACTCCTTGATAGGTCTTTATTCACCAGGCATCAATTCCTAAATTGAGTCATTGCGATACAATATAATGTTCATATTACCAGTTTGGTTAACGGGGGTATTAGACCCAGATTTGCCATGACTGGAAGTCAGAGGCTGTCTCACTGCTCATCTTTGCTATGATGTATTAATTCAACTTAGTCTCAATAGATTTAATACCATAGCATAGATTATGAAAGTCCAAGTTTCAGTCGTGTTTAGCAATCCCGTGGATTTCGTTAATTTTTCTCATCAGGCACTGCCTCGATTTTGCGTCGATCTGCCTTTTAAACCTCGCGCTATCCCAGTTGAAGAACTGTTGCCCAACGTCCCTATGATTGATAGCAATTCAGACGATTGGACAACAGACCTGCCCTTCGAGCAAATAGAATACAAGGAAGAAGGAGCAGAGGAATATGCCAAAATGGTAGTAGTAGTGGAAATCCCACAGGATGATATGCCCTTGTTTGAAGATGTAGTTAAGTCGTTTGGGGGAAAGATTATGCCATCAGAGGGGTTGGATGTAATGGACATGTAGTGGACATGTAGTTTACACCCCATATCTTACCCATAACCTGGCTTGTAGATCATAGAAATTCCTTGTTAATCTTGATCGAAAATTCAAGACTATCACAAAATATGTTTGAAGGAAAAATAGTCTGGAATACACAAGGAATGAAATGACCTCTAAGCAGGATAAACCTGAGGTGGCTAAAATCCTCGAACCATTCAAACTCGCATTGGCTGAGCATCTGAGTAACCCTGATGTTGTCTTAGACGAGGTACTGGCATGGACTGGCTCTCAGCCTTTTTTGACCCAGAAGCTTTGTCAAGTTATCCTTGACTCTAAATCTCCCATCCCTGTTGGTGAGGAAGCTCTCAAAGTCGAAGAACTAGTCAAAACTCACTTCGTTGAAAATTGGGAAACTCAGGAAGCCGCTGAACTTCTGCAAGATATTCGTAGTTTCTTGCTCGAAGAACAATTCCTGCGGCTATATCAGAAAATTTTGCAGGGAGTCATGATGGCAAATGACAGTTGGGAACAAAAAGTGTTGCTCAACTCCGGTGTGGTGATTAACCAGGGGGGAAATTTAAAAGTTTCTAACCGTATTTATGAGGTTGTTTTTAATCACAGCTGGGTAGCTCAAGAGTTAGCACAGTTGACCAGTACAGACTATTGGTTGGCATCTGAGCTGACGACAGATGCTACTGATCAAGCCATCGCCATTGCTTTTCCTAACCTACCAATCACCCCAGTTACTCAAGACCAAGATCTCACAACTGACCAGCCTAAACACTCAGAGCTGACAACTGATGAACCCAAACACCCAGATCTAACAACTGACGAGCCCAACCAATCAACTGTAGTACCTTTAGAGCCAGACCAAGCCACAACCTTGGCTACCTCATCAGCTAGCAGAATCCCATCACCCATTAGTTTTTGGGGTGGCTTGATCGCCTTGTTTCTAGTCATTACCTTTGGTGTATTTCAGTGTACTAGTGCTAGAAGAGCAGACGATCAACTAAAAAACCTTGCTTCTGAGGACATATGCAGACGCCAATTTACTACCAGAAAAGAACAAATAGAGCAACTTAGAAAGATAAAGAGTCAAAATAGTGCTTTTCCCAAGCTATGTCAGTCAATGTTAGATCAATTGCAGTTTTCCTATGCTATAGAAGAGCTCGCTAGTCAAGGTGAATTCAAGCAAGCTACTATAAATCTTTGTAAAGTATCAGAGCGTTACTACCAGTTTAAACAAAAATCTCTTCCACGTTTTTTCCGTCGATGGGATAGGAATAATGAGAATTATGCTAATTGGTTGAGAAACTATCTAATAAAATTAGATTGTCCAGCTGCTAAATATTTGGGGTAATCAATTGTTAAATTGTTAAATTGTTAAATTAAATTGTTAAATCAGTAGTTGTGGCAACAGGGAACAGGGAATAGGAAATTCATGCATGGATTTTTAGCAAACAGTTAACTAAATAACTAATTAATTTAACTAATTAATCTAACTTAATAGACTGGTTTTAGTCAATAAAAATTTATTTTATTGCCTACTTTTAAAGACTTAGCTATTTACTGATAAGCCAGATTCTTCTAAGGATTATAAAAAACTCCATCGCTACCACTGATTTCTTCTTCCAAAGATACCCTAATTCCTCGACGAGCAATTTCAAAAATAGTTAAGATAAATTCTCCCAATTGAAAATATTGGGTTTGACGTAATTGTTTCCTATGGCGTTGTTTGCCGCTAATCCGCTCATTGATATGGCTTGCATAATATAAAATTAGGCTAACTAATAGCCAACCTAATAAACTCAATAGAGCTGTTACAATGATAATAATCAGCCAGCCTAAGAACTGACACAACACTTGTAATAATGGATCGTCATATACATCAAGTTCCGAGTACAACAGAGAACTATTGCTACTAAAGATTCCTAAGGCAATCGTTCCCCAAAATCCACAGAAAAGGTGAACAGGAATCGAACCTACGGGGTCGTCAATTTTCCAAACTTGTAGAAAATATTCGCCTAAAAGGACAAAAATACCGCTGATAGAGCCAATTATAAATGCACTTTTGATATCTACAAAAGCAGCTGAGGCTGTAATTCCCACCAACCCACCTAAAATGCCATTGATAATTGAGGCTAGACTGGGTTTTCCCAGGATAATTGGACTAAAAAATACGCTGGATATTCCACCAGCTGCTGCTGCCATCATGGTAGTTGTGATGGTATTAGCTACATAATCGAGATCCTTTGCTGAGCCACCATTAAAACCAAACCAGCCCAGCCAAAGAATTAAGCAGCCTAAGGTGGCTAAACCCAGATTATCGGCAGAGAACTTTTCAGTTTCGAGACCTTCATATCTATCTGTTCTTAAATTGTAGCCAAAACGACCTTGTCGTGGCTTTAGTAGCCAAGCCCCTACCAAGCCAGCCATACCACCAACACTATGGACTACAGTTGAACCCGCAAAATCATGAAATTTTAGCGCCTTGGCTAGCCAACCATAGTGTCCCCAAACCCAGTGACCGGTTACGGGATAGATAAAACCAACCAGGAAAAAACTAAATAGGAGAAATGCCCAGAATTTTACCCGTTCAGCAACAGCTCCTGAAACAATAGTGGCTGCAGTTCCAGCAAAGACTAACTGAAATAAAAATAGAGCCGCAAAGGAGCGATTAGACCAATCTTGATTGAGACAATTAAATCCTGATTCTGGAAAACCAAGATTTCCAAATTGGGGAAAGGGAAGATTAAAAAACAACCCCTTTTGACCCACTAAACTTAAACTATTATTTTCTCCTGGAACACAACTGTAAGTGATGCCATCACCAAACATTAAGCCAAAGCCAACTAGCCAAAAGGCTAAGGCTGATATACAGAAAACTATCAAATTTTTAGCCAAGACATTAGTCGCATTTCTCCGTCTACATAACCCGGCTTCTAACATGGCAAAGCCAGCATTCATAAAAAAGACTAGAAAAGATGAAACTAACAACCAGATAGTAGACAGGTTAGTGAAATTATTCGTGTTACTATCTTGTGCTGCTGCTACACCAAGCCATCCCAGCAGGATGGTAATAGCCAAAGATAGGCAGAAGTACCAACGGCTCGGTACCCGGATGATTTGGTGTTTTAATCTCTTGTACTTATGTCGAGACATCAAAGCAAGCTTTCTAGTTTTTTGACACTCCCCGGTCGCGCATACGCGGGGATTCTTCATTCAACGAGCCAGCTTGCTGAACCTGGCCGGAACCAAGAACAGTAGAGGCCGATTCTCCTGAAGCGTTTAGATCTTTTAAGATCCAGGTTCCGGTGTGCCCCACCGTACCCAAGGCTTTCTTAAGGATGTTTATTGCGGCGTTGTGGTCTCTATCTAACTGACAACCACACTTGCACGTATGAGTCCTAGTTGATAGGGACTTTTTAACTTCTTCGCCACAATTGGAACAGTTTTGGCTGGTATATGCAGGATTTACTGCAACTGTTACCTTTCCGAACTTGGTGCCAAAGTGCTCCATCCATTTCCTAAACTGATACCAACCTGCATCATTAATAGACTTAGCGAGGCAGTGATTTTTTACTAGGTTCTTGGCTCTTAAGTCGACCTAGGCGACCAGATCGTTAGAACAGATTACGCAGCGCGCCGGAGACGAAACCTTAGAATAAAGAAGCCTTAATAACAAAGATTTAACCCTTTTATGCATAGCCGACTAACCATAAAGGCTTCTTTATTCTTACGGTAACTTCGTTCCCAGTCTCTTGGCGTTCTCTTCACGTTGCCTACTTATCTTAAGGTGCTGTCTGCCTAGTCTATTAACTGCTTTATTTCGATTGGATGAGCCTTTCTTCTTGCGAGAAACTCGACGCTGGTAGAACTTAAGGCGTTTTTCTCCCGTTCTGTAAAAGCAGGGATTTGGTTCAGTTTTTCCAGCGGAATCAGTGTAAAAATATTTTAGTCCAACATCCAAGCCGATAGCTGTCCCACTTGGCTCTAGTTCCTCTTTGATATCAACTGAAACACAAAACTGGACATAATAACCATCAGCCCGGCGAACTATACGGACTCGCTTTATTTCCTTTTTATCCAAGCGCCACAAGTCCCATGTACCTTTAAGCTTAAGCTTCCCAATACCCTTTTTATCACTAAAGGTGATTGACTTCTTGTCAGGGGATAACTTCCATCCAGACTGTTTATACTCCACTGAGCGGCAGTTTTTCTGGAACTTAGGAAAACCTTTCTTTCCAGGTACTTTTTTCTTGCAGTTATCAAAGAATCGAACAATTGATGACCATGCTCTTTCAGCACTAGACTGACGAGCAGTAGAGTTTAATTCATTAGCAAAAGGAAAGTTTTTAGCAAGGACTGCACTGTACTTATTAAGGTCAAATTTGTTGACCCCTTTATTTTCCATCCAATACCTGAGGCAGCTATTACGGATGAACTGGACTGTCCGGATAGCCTCGTTGATCCCAGAGTATTGATGTTTTTTTCCTTTCGCCTTGAACTCTAAAATGATCATCAGCTTCTTAAAGTTACCGTAAGAATAGGGTCGCCTTATAACAACAGTTTTAACCCTTTTTCCATAGCCGACAAACCATAAAGGCGACCCTATTCTAAGGTTTCGTCTGGGACCTAAACTGTTCACTCCCTTATTTTACAACATCCAGACTAAAATTCCGGATTTTCCTGAAATATTTTTCTAGGCGCGTCAAGCCGCTGTGAGCCTTCATCCCCGGTCATTAGACACGGGGTTTTCGGCTTTGGGGGATTTTTATAAAAGGACAGAGATTTACGCGAATCTGTTCACAGCAGAAGCTGAGCCATCTTCTAGCTTTGAGTTAAAAGGAAGCTGAGCCTCTGAGTTCGCTAGTTCTTGAAAATGAATAACTTCTTTACGGGGATCAGCATGACTGACTTTGACGTGTAAGCGATCGCCTAATTGAACCGAACGCTGGAAACGCATGGGCAATTCTAGACCTAACTCTTCTAGGAGAATGTTGCCCTTATTCTCGTTTTCTCGCCACCAACTGAGTACTAATACTTGCCAAACCTGATTCGGGTTACGCCGCAAATATTCCAATCCCCAATATTTGTTGGTATCACGTTCTACTTCACTAGCATCCTTAGCTGTTCTGGTTACACTCTGCATCGTTTCGAGCAAATCTTCAGCTTCAAAGGGTAGGGGGTCACCCCGTAGATGAGCTTTCAGCTGGAAATGAGTCATTAAGTCAGTGTAGCGGCGGATCGGAGAGGTTACCTGGGTGTAAGTTTCCAAAGCCAAACTAGCGTGGCGTGTTGGGGTAATGCTCATTTCGCTTCTAGGCATACACCGACGCATGGCACAGAACCGCACTGGACCGGCTGGCAATAGCAGCAGTTCTTCTTGGGATGGAAGTTCTGGCTGGGGTTGTCCTCGGAATGGTAGTGGAATTTGGTGCGCTTGACCATAGCGTCCAGCCACTTCACCTGCCAGAATCATCATTTCTGCCACCATTTGCCGTGATGGTGAATCTTCTAACACCTCAATGGTAATTTGGTCATCATTTCCCACCTTGATTACCGACTCTGGCATATGGATGCTAATCGCCCCCTGAGACTTGCGCCACTTTTGCCGACGCACAGCCAAGTTAGCGATCGCAAACAGTTCTGTTTCTGCCTGTACCCCTAACTGCAACATTTCATCTACATCTTCATAAGTCAGGCGATAGGTGGGTTTAATCAGGCTGGGGTGAATCTGATAGTCATAGATGGCACCATCTTGATCCAAGATCACGCCAAAACTGAGTGCGCCACAGACTTGACCTTGAACCAAACTCATTGGACCAGTTGCCAGTTCCGATGGGAACATGGGAATCATGCCCGTGGGTAGATATATGGTGGTACTACGCCGTCGTGCTTCTAGGTCAAGATTATCCCCTGGCATTACCAAGCGGGTTGGGTCAGCGATGTGAATCCACAGACGCTGAGTGCCATCCTCTAGATCTTCTATACTCAAACCATCATCTATTTCTTGGGTACTTTCATCATCTATGGTGTAGAGTTTCAGATGAGTTAAATCCAAGCGATCTGAATCTGGGTCAGTAGGAGGATTTGCCAGGTATTGCTGGGTCAATTCGAGTACCTCACGACGAAATTGAGTTGGGATTTTATGACGCAGCAAGTACTTCTGGTGAGGACGCCACAAACCCAAATTTATCAATAAATCGAAGGCATTTTCTGGGTTTTGAGGGCGTTTTAGTGCTTCCAGAGTTTCCTGAACTGCACGAGATGGTTTATCTGGTTCACTAACGAACCGTTCTAGAGCATCAAAGCGAGTGCGATCGCTATCAACCCACTCTACTTGCTCACCCCCTAACTTTTGCTGTACTCGCTTCAAAAATTCTTCTTGTTCCTGGTGCTTTGATTGAGCCGCTGCCAGTTGATGCTTGATTTCAGCCACCATGCTAGCGGAGCGGGGTTCATAGGTTTGTGCTTTTTGTTTAAAATAGATTTTGTCTTCAAACAGAATACAGTGTGCCGCATAGCACTGGGGTGGACTTTGCTCAGAAAATAATAACTGTGCCATGTCAGCACAGGTAACCGCCTCTCCTTCTTCCACCAGTAATTCCCAAGCTAATTCTAAGCTATCTGGGTCTAGATAGGGTTGTACTCGAGCAATAAACTCTGGTATTTGTGATGGCTCATAAGTAGAATCTGCCACTGTGTAGGTGACTTGTCGAGGATGGAGCTTGTGCAGTTTCCCCCGTTGATCCAAAGCAATCAAGTGGTTCTTGCCCTCTGGACGATCGACAACAGCGAGATGGCGTTCTCCTTGTAAGCGAAATTCGATTAGTGTTCCCTTTTCCACCAGTTCTGATAACCCGGGTAGCGTTTACCAAATCCACCTCCCCCCAGTCTATCCTGTGTTGTTGAGATACCCAACTCAGCAGACGGGGTCAAGTCTAAAGTCTGAAGTCTGAAGTCTGAAGTTGTCAGTGGTCAGTGTAACTCCTGGTTGGGTCGCAAGTTTTTAGTTAACCATGTCTTGATGCAGAGCGCGAGTGGGGGAATTCCCCGTGAGGCCACTGCATCGCGCGCCTCAGCCATCGATCACCCCATTTCATCCTTCATCCTTCATCCTTCATCCTTCTTATTTGATATTTCATTCTTCACACGGGAAATATCCCAGAGGAAGACCGTGATTGTTCACCTTAACCTTCTTTATTAATATAGGGTAGCAAAGCCAAGAACCTTGCTCGCTTAATGGCTGTGGTTAGCTTTCGTTGTTGTTGAGTCGTTAGATTAGTAATGCGGCGGGGTAGGATTTTTCCCCGTTCAGTGATAAACTTGCGCAGCAACTCAACATCTTTATAGTCGATCGGTTCATCGGGTTTGATCGGAGAGAGACGTTTACGAAAGTAAGTCATGATTGGTTGTGATTGGTGATTGGTTATTTAGGTTACTGGTTACTGATTATAGTCATTTGTTCTTTGGTAAGTATTCAGCTATCAGCTATCAGCTATCAGCTATCAGTTATCAGTTATCAGCTTATGGGCTATCAGTTATCAGCTTATGAGCTATTAGCACGCTACTTAAGCTGCTTAGGTTTCTTTTATTCTGACGGCACCTGAAGTAGAGTGAGCCATTCGCGTAGCGTGACTCAAAGGCCAATGTTCACGGCTGACCACTGAATGCTTACAATAAAACAGGTAAGCATTGGTTTAAGCTGAGTTACTTGAGCTGACCGCTGATAGCTGACCGCTGAACGCGCACGCGTGTGCGTAGCACATAAGCTGAATACTTGTTCTTTGTTGCTTGTTCTTTGTCAATAGTCCATTTTCAATTAACAAATTCAATTCACAAATGACCAAGGACCAAATCTATTTGATTTCTTTGTGAATCATGTGCTTGTTGCAATGGGTGCAAAATTTCTTCAGTTCCAGACGTGATGATGTGTTACGGCGATTCTTCCTAGTGGTATAGCGGGAAACACCAGCCGAGCGCTTATTGGAGTAACTGCGACATTCAGTACATTCTAGAGTAATAACGATTCGGACACCTTTCTTACTTGCCATAGTTTTTTTTCTAAGAACTCAAATATTACAATTAAACACAATTTACTATTATCTCATGGGATGCCCCAGTCTATCAAGTAGATGCAAAATTGCTCAAGTCTCGGGAAAAACCTCACGCCTTGTTGGCACCATCATCGTGCAGGGCAATCTGGTCACTGACAAGGGCAGCCCACAGTAGTATCCTTGAAATGCGATTAGCTAGACCAATCAAGCCAATCATCATCGCGCTTTAGTGCAGCGAAGCCAACCATGCTCTCCAGTTTAGTTAGAGTCAGTAACCGGTGCAAGGGTAACGAATCTAACCTCAAGAATCAAGATAACCGAAAGCCCACTACCCTAAACTCTGAGCCGGATTGGTGTATAATAGCACGACTACCGTAACTAGCCAGAGCAACAGGAAGATGAGCATCTGCAACATATAAAAGCCAAGAGTATTTTTGATCAGGAGTGAGCTGACCAGCCATACTCCTACAAAATCGATATCGAAAGCAGCAGCCCGCCACTCTATTGCTATAGCAGTCGCCAGGGCAGTTAGGACATGACAAAAGTCTCACACCCTTTGTAAGCGATGCAGAGGTGCGACCCGTGGCGAATTTAATTCGCCAACGGAAAGCGCACCTAAGCGGTCTTGGGGGTTT
>NZ_JAAHFZ010000139.1:0-3099 GCF_010672795.1 Moorena sp. SIO1G6 | reverse complement strand
GCTGCCACCAACAGATACACTGGAGCACTCCGAAAGGAGAGGATATCTAGGAGCCGTGTGAGATGAAAGTCTCATGCACGGTTCCGAAGGAGAGGTGCCCCGGATAATACCGGGCATCGACTCTAACATCCCCAAGCCATTGATTAACCAAAAGAGAGCAAATAGGAATATTTCAAACCAGCCAAATGGAAGATATGGAATTGAAAGTAAAGCAATTATTGTTAGTCCAAATGGTAAAATTTGAAAAAAAATAAAATGCTTTCTTTGCAGCCCATGCAAGAAGGGGCTATTAATCGTCTTTTTTCGTTTCGTTGTGTCTATTAAAATCGACTCTACATCTGCTAATTCACTATTCATAATTTTCAATATATATATTTCAGTATAATTGTAATATTTGATTTAACTTAGTCAAGACATTTCGATTGTAGCCGAATAATCAGGGTAAGCGCAAGAATCAATCAGCCAGGGCTTATTGAGAAAAAAACCGCGTCATTCTCAACAAATAAACTCTATTGCGAGTAAAGTTATACGAGATTATAGGGGTTTCGAGCGACGATCAACCGATATCCAGCCAATGCAAATTATGAGTCATTTTTTCTTGCGCTTACCCTGATCTACTTTGGTATAAATTATAACTTAAAAAAATATGATTAAACCAAATTTTATTAAAATTGGAAAAAATCGAGGTAAAAATAAGTACATTTGTTCTACTAAATCCCTGAACTTTCAACGTATTTTGAGCAATAAAGAATAAACCGTTGCGAACGCGCCCCGCGTCGGCGAAGCCGAATTGCCATTAGAATTTTTCAGATTTCTCAAATCACATTCTCAATCATCTCGGGCTTATTAATAATTAAAGCCGCTTATTGACATCTATCCAGCATATTGCCGTTTTGTAGTACTATCAAATAAATTTCATCTGTAGTTTTTGAGACTAATTTATATGAGTTTACTCTAAAAAAAATGCCTTATTTATTATGCTGAATAAAAGCTCGTTTTGTAAAGGAAGAAGGAAGCTTCGGAGCAGGGACTGAGGCCGTAGGCCACGCTTTCGCCAAAGCCGACGCTGCGCGAACGCGCCCCGCGTGGCCTACGGCCAAACGCGAACGGAGGAGTGGAAAGAGCCCGTATTAAAAAAAATTGTTAGTTAAATACCAGAAGTTTCCTTATACAGTAAGCTTGATGAGTTTTTTAACTGTAAATTTAGCATAAAAGGTATTGAAGAACCATTATTCGTTATCCCAACATAGGGACGTTGCACAGCACTGACCCAACAGAGATCGAACGGGTTTTGGGAACAGTGCCCGATTTTGCCACTCCCCTCCAAGAAGTCTGTGCTTTGATGGCCAAACTCAAGGGAGAAATCTATGGTGACCCGAATGCGATTGCAACGGATTTACAGTGGCTACAGGACAATGGGCTAATTAACAGCAATGATCACAATGGTGAGGGCGTTGCTGATTCTGGGTATGATTCTGCCCCCCTAGCCCCCCAATTCTGGGGGGAACAAAACTCTGAAAGTCCCCCCCGGTGCGCTTTCCAATGGGCGAGTAAATCGCCCTTGGGTCGCACCGCAAAGTTGGGGGATTTAGGGGGCTTGACCAAAACCAGACGATCGCACATTCATACTTCAATTCAGCAACGCCATTCTGAGCTAATCCTGCCCATAGTACAGAATCCCCATCTACTCACCCATGCCTATTCCGATCTAGAACCCTTTCAGCGTCTGATCAAGACAATTCGGTTTATCTTGCATCATCCTTTTTTGCCAAAATCCGGAAATAGTAGCCTCAAAACCTTGACAAATGCCCTCCAAGACGATAAAATCATCATCGGCAACGGCATCCATACCCTGCGCAAAGATATCGAAAAAATCCTCAAACCCTATAAGATATTACCCAACTTTCCCCTCAAGCAAGGCTATTTTGCAGGCACCGGCATATTCTCTAGGCAGGAACTCGGTAAAGTATTTGCAGTGCTGCAATCTCAAGCCAAAAGTTTAGAGGATCCCATGGCACTCTCTACCTATGAGATGTTCCAGCAACGGATGACCCACTCAAAATTAGACCCCCCTTCCACCTATCCAGTGCGAGCAATTCGCAATCGCTGTATCGTAGATGCCGACTCCCTCCAGGATTCAGCCTTGCTCAATCATCTAGACAAACTAGAAAATGCGATCGCCCAAGGGGAATTATTAGAATTAAATCGAATTAAAGGCGGTGGCCGATTTGCTGGAGATCACGACGGATTTTTTCAAGCTTGGCCCCTGCAAATAGTATTTTACAATCACGCCTGGTATTTAGCATTTCAGCACCACGGCGGTAACCAGGATAAACTATTCCGGTTTGGACGATTAGACCGACTCTTTCTCGGTCGTGCCCTTGGCCAAACCCGCGATATGAAACAACAATGGCAATCCTTGCAGAAGCTGGAAAAACTCCACGAAGCAAGTGCCGGATTATTTCTTGGTAATAGTGCTAGCCAACAGCAACAGTTACTCAGTAGCAATAAATCAGAACAGTCAGCAGTTCAGGTCACCGTTGAACTGTGGTTTAATGACGATATGTTCCGATTTGTAAGTGAAGGAACCAAGCGCTTCAAACACATAAAAATGTCTCCCCCCTTAACAGCAAATCCCAGCTTGCCTAAATCCTTGTTTTCACTTCCTAAAACCAAAGACCCCAATTTTACCAATCGCTTTCAAGTAATATTACCCAAGTGGGCATTAGAGGATGTCGATTTTTTTCCATGGATTATCGGTTTTGGCGGCAAAGTTAAAGTAATCCAACCTCAAGAATTAGTTGATAAAGTTAATAAAATTGGCGCTGATATTTGTAGGGTTTATCAAGATTAGGGAGTAGGGAGTAGGGAGTAGGGAGTAGGGAGTAGGGAATAGGGAGTAGGGAGTCGATAATATATAGCGTTTATTTCATTGATGAGGTACGGCTATGAACCTCAAAATCCCCCTTATTAAGCTATGCTTTATAAACATCTTTCTTAACATAAAACTTGACAAAAAGAGTCAAGTGTGCATAGAGAGGCGATCGCCCTAAATTGACAAAAAGAGTTAAGTGTGTATAAGAGTGCGATCGCTAATCT
>NZ_JAAHFZ010000138.1:0-3457 GCF_010672795.1 Moorena sp. SIO1G6 | reverse complement strand
CTGCCATCAACAGATACACTGGAGCACTCCTAAGGGAGAGAATATCTAGGAGCCGTATGAGGGGAAACCTTCACGTACGGTTCTGAAGGAGAGGTGCCCCGGATAATACCGGGCATCGACTCTAACCGACGGGGCTTCCTGGGGAATTTATTACGATGATGACTAAGTACATAATTCTGGGTTAAGCTATTAAATTGCTGGGGGGCTTTGCCCCCTGGCCAAACCATCGGGTTTGCTCCCATGGGAGCATGTCTGGAATGGTGCGAAATGTGAATTCATAAGGTTTACCTAGCCGTGGATAGTATTTCTGCGGCTATTTTTTTTGTTTGAAAAGGGAGTAGGGAGTAGGGAGTAGGGAGTAGGGAGTAGGGAATCGGGAATCGGGAGTCGGGAAATGCGATCGCGTAGCGTGACCAAAGGTCAATCCCATTCCCTTACTTTACTGCTTGGTTATTTGGTTTTTCTATTTGGGCTTGGTAGTCATGAGGCGTTCGCGTAGCGTGGCCTACGGCCAATCGCTACAGCCAACCTCTCACCTCTCCCTATTCCCATTGATAGGTTGATCAAATTTAGTTTGATTTGGCAATGAGTATTTATACGTTTGTTTTTACTTTACAAATGAGTTGTAAAACTAGATTGTGATTTTTGCTAAACTGAAAAATTATGTATTCCTTATTGCTCTTACCTATTGGAAGTTTTAGGTTTCCTAAAGCTTTAGATGATTTGTTTACATCTCAAATAAAAATGGCTCTTCCGTACTTGTTATGCTAAATTAACACTTTGCCAAAGGGACTGAGGCCGTAGGCCACGCGGGGCGCGTTCGGAGCAGGGACTTCGGAGCAGGAGGAAGAGGCAGCTATATTGGAAAAATTTATGGTTAAATAGCCTCATAACCCTTACACAGTAAGCTTTTCGGGGGGGGTAAACTATAAATTTAGCATAGTAGGTACTGAAGAACCAGCAATCATAGTCATGAGGTACAAAGTTCTGGCTTTTAGGGAGCAGGGACTGAGGCCGTGGGCCACGCTTTCGCCAAAGCCGACGCTGCTTGAGGTGCGAACGGAGCAGGTAAGAGATAAGAGGTAATAGGTAATAGGGAAACAATCCTCTGTACCTCATAGCTATAAGAAACGCTATAGATGAGCTTACCCTGACCAATGAGCTCGAAAGAGCAATATATAAAAAAAAATAAAAATATTTAAACCGCTCTAAATCAGGTTTATAATACATATTGTTTAAACTATTTTTAGTAGAAAAATCCAATAATGTTTGATTTCAAAGACAAAATAATAGAAAAAGGATTCTTGAATGAAACCTTAGAGTCCTTGGATTTTTGGCCTGAACAGTATTATGTTTGGAGAGAAATAGCTCAGAATCTTCCAAATATTTTGCCCATTGGAGAAGTGGGAATAGAGGTAGATAAAATGCCTCAGATAGATACAACTTCTTTAGAGGATTTTCATCTGAATAATGCCAAACTTTGTCTAGGAATGATAGCCCAAGCTTATGTTTGGGAACCCATCTATAGAGGCGAATCTGAACCCCGAACAGTTCTTCCAGCACAGATTGCTATTCCTTTTGTTGAGATTTCAGAAAGGTTGGAGGAACCACCAATACTCAATTATGCTGATTATGTCTTAAGAAACTGGAGAAAACTAGATCCAAACGGAGATTTTACGACAAACAACCTTAGAAGTCTTGTGACTTTTTCAGGGAGACAAGATGAAGACCAATTCATCACTGTTCATGTAGCCTATGAAGCAGCAGCTAGAGAGTGTTATAAACAAGGTATAAAAGCGATGGAGCTAGCACAAGAAAGAGATGCGGTTTCTCTGGCTATTATCTTACGAGAAATGGCGGACACCATTGTTAACATGAAAGATGTCTTCATGACGACAGAGAATATCGTGTCTGCTGAAGTTTTCAGAAAACACATCAGGCAGTTTCTCAAAGGGTGGAACAATAACGTTGAGCTTATTTATGAAGGTACTGAGATTAATGCTTCAGCTCTCAGAGGAGAAACAGGTTCTCAAAGCAGCGCGATGCCTTTCTTAGACCGGATTATGGGTTGTATGTCTCTGGATCCTGTACAAAGAGAAATTCTTAACGAAAAAAAATCTATTCCTGTGGATTTGATTTTAAAAGACTACTATGATTTTGTAAACTATATGCCAGCCCCTCATAGAAAGTTCTTGGAGGAAATTTATCAGAAGAGCCAAGTAAGGAGCTTTGTGATAGAAAATGGTTCTTCAGATTTAGTAAGAGCTTACAATAACTGTGTTGGAAATATTCTTTTGATGCGAACCAGTCATTTCAAAATGATTCCTAAGTACATATCTAATCCGGGTGACAAGAATAATACGGGTTATGGCACAGGTGGTACTTCTTACGTGACTTACCTAGGAACTCTCAGGAATGTCACTGAATCTGCTGCCATCAATAGCAAGGATGGAGAGCATCCCAATTTTTGAAAAACACAAAGGGGATACAAATATAGTGCTTCACGCTGGTGTCGTTACAAATTCATCGGATGAAATACAGATATCAAAGGGTATTCATTTATCATTTGGGTGCGGCTCTTTTGAAAATAAAAATTGTATTTTTGCATAAAGTATGAAATCCTTGCATAAAAAGAATTGTATGCTTGAGACATGCTCAAAATAGTCTCGCTCAAAGAGTGAAAAACAAGATAATATCTTTTTTGTATTATCGTATTACACATTGAAATGGGGTTTTTGCGTTTCATTTTTTTGCGATCGCTTAATTCTATCCCTTTAGCCTAGAAAACTTAAATCTAAATATAGAAAGGGTTAGAAGTATGTAGTGTACTTGTAATATAGCGTATTCCTAAAAGAGCCGCACCCAATTAATTTTGTTTAGGTGCTTAGTAAGCTTTAGCATGCATGCCTCTTGCCTCTTGCCTGGCGCGTAGCGCTATATCAGCTATCAGCGGTCAGCCACTGGCCAAGGGTTGAGTGCTAACCGCTGACCGCTCAATGCTTACACCAATCCGTTGCGAGATCGCTTCAAACTTGATCAGGATCTACTCCCATAGCTCGTAAGCGAGCAGCCAGTTGCTCAGCTCGTTGTTGAGCTTGAGCGGCTTGTTGTTGAGCTTGAGTAGCTTGTTGTTGAGCTTGAGCTGCTTCTTCTTGAGCTTGAGTAGCTTGTTGTTGAGCTTGAGCTGCTTCTTCTTGAGCTTGAGCTGCTTCTTCTTGAGCTTGCACTGCTATTTCTTCAGCAGTAGGTAGCACAATTCCGTCATTAGTAGCCCAACGTAACCAAGTAGTATCAACATTATTTTTATAGACCCCTTGCCAACGAACTAAGGCTAATCCTAATCTTTCGCTAATTAGTCGTCCTTGTTCATCTTCAGTTAAAGGCTGATAGACGCCATTGTGCAACCTAAATCCGGCAAAATCCTCTGGATTAAACGGGTCGTACCAAAAATATTCGG
>NZ_JAAHFZ010000137.1:0-3553 GCF_010672795.1 Moorena sp. SIO1G6 | reverse complement strand
TCCATGAAATTTGCTTTGAGTTTGGGACCTTAAGCTTCTCATGGAATCCCCCTGTCATGCTATCCCTGTCTTATTATTGAGACTCTATACCTACCAGTACTTTCAAGACTTCTCTGCACCACTAAGGGTTTACAGAATGCTATCGATAATGCTTTGATTTTTTTGTCCTAACCAACTCTTTCTCTGCTATAGCTTGAAACAGGTAAACCCACTCAAAAATAACCCCATTCTCGACATAAATGCGGTTAGCATTTAGTAGTTGTTGAAAGTATTGTGGATAAAGCTCAAAGTAGCGATGTTGCTTACACTTGATGACTTGACTCATTGGTTCGTCATACGCATAGCCAATTTGGGACATTAACGCCATTGTTGTCTCAGGACTAATCCGGGAGGACTGGGTAAATTGTATTCTGCCTTCAGGTATTAACCAATGGGGAGCTTGGTGAAGCATGGCATCAATCAAATCTCTGCCATCCTCTCCAGCACGACTATACAAGGGGATGTTATCCCATGCGGGTGTTGCCGGCAAATTAGCCACCATCAAATCAAAACGAGTGTCGGTAGGGATAGCCTCAAACAGGTTACTCTTCAAGGCAATAACCTGTTCTGAAACATCATTTAATTCTGCATTATACTGAGTCGCTGCAATGTAGTCTTCATGGATATCAACAGCATAAACCGTTTCAAAGTCTTGTTTCGCTAAAGCAATAGCTAATATGCCCGTACCACATCCTAAATCTAAGGCTGTTTTTCCCGTACTGTTTAACTGGTTTAGCAAGAACTGCGTATAACCCTCGGAGGGTTCTGCCATATTGGGAAAAATCTTAATTTTGATGGTTGTATTTTTAATCTTAAAGGACTTATATTGTTCTGTGTCCATTGTATGATTATATTTTAAAATTTCAACAAAGACTGATTGAGCAAACATTCCCTACCCTACAAAGGCAGGGAACCTTGCTTCAATAACTTGTCATAACGAGTGCTGATTTGCACTAACCAAGCTGTGGATCAAATTTTATCATGATTATCAACAACCTTCAGCACAATAGCAGGGCTATTTCATTCTCATGAAAGCTAATAAATGCTAGGCTTACAAGTTAGCTGAGAGTTTCATGAGTGACCATGCGTTTGTCTGCCCAATCTGCCCCTGCTGTCTCAGTTCCTAGCCTCGTCCCAGAGGAGTCACCCCCTCAGGGCATCGAGATTCTAGAAGCCAATGCCCTCATCCCAGATGTACGCAAGGTTTCTGGGAAACGGCATCAAGTAGCTCTGTGTTTAGCCCTGTTTACCTTGGCCATTGCAGCTGGAAACCGAGGTTTTCTAGCCATTGGGGACTGGCTCAACAGCTATCGAGACGAATTGCCCCCCGCTATTCAAACCCCCGTTGGGTAGGATTCCTTCCTACAGTACGATTCGCCGTGTCCTGGTCACCCAAGAAGACCACCAGTACTCTGGGGCCCTGGCTCGCTTCTTTGGCATTGAACCCAAGCCCTTGAGAAACCTTAGCTGTAGATGGTAAAGTCTTACGGGGCTCATACCAACTAGAGAGTGATAATCCTGGTTCTCCACCTCACCGAGCGATTATGCTGGTTAGTGCTTATCTGGTTGAGCGGGGTCTGATTCTCGAACCCGATCAGGTGGATAGCAAAACAAACGTGCGTCAAAGCCAAACCGCGAGTTTATTACACAACTGGCTGTCAAGGGTGTGGTGTTCGCCTTTGATGCGATTAGCACTCAAAAAAAACGGCTCAGTTGATCAAAAAGGTGTGAAAATCACTACCTAGGTGCCCTTAAAGGCAATCAGGGCAACCTATTCAAAAGCGTCAAAGCCCACTTTGTTCCTCAACAAAGTCATACTGAAGTAAGTATTGGGCATGGACGCATCGAAAAGCGCTCCGGCACGCATATGCACACAACTCGAACACATCTTGTCCTGGCCAGGGTTAAAAACACTAATCCGAGTGGAGAGTGTTCGACAATTCAAAAAGGGGAAACAACACCAGCTGGAAACCGAAACACGCTACTATGTGGCTTCTTTCATCGAGTCTGCGGAATCCTTTGCCCAACGTATTCGGGGGTATTGGGGGGGTAGAAAACAAAGTCCATTATGTGCGAGATGTCACTCAGGAAGAAGATGCTTCTCGCATTCGCATGCATCAGTTACCTCAAATCTTTGCAGTTGCTCGTAATTTTGCGCTGAATATCTATCGCTCCAATGGCTTCTCCAATATGGCTCAAGCACAGCGATACTGCCAATTTGGACTAGACACACTCAAGCGCATTTTTAGAATGAAATAGCCCTGGCACAATAGCATCAGCTCCAATATAGCTCACAGGACTTAATTCTTTTTTAAGATGCGTTACAATTGGAATTTGTTTTGCTTTATTAGTTCTTCTCCATGGGCTTTAGAGTCGATAGACTAGATTTAGCTAAATATATACCCAGTAAAACCACAGCAAAACCGAACCAATTGAATACACTAATCTTTTCTGAGAAGACGAACCAAGCTGCCATAGTAGCAAAAACGACTTCCAGGGGAACGACCAGAGAAATGAACCCTGAAGATAGTCTTTTCAGGCTATAAACTAACAGTCCTTGACCTAGACATTGACAAACAATCGCTTGGGCAATAACGGCCAGCCATCCTATGACTGAATAAGGAAAGTATCCATCTTGAGTCAACAGGAAAATTGGTAAGATTAAGAGCGTTCCAATCCCGCAACGCCATAACATGATTGTTGTGGTGCTAAACCGGCTTCGGAGTTGCTCCACAATCAACAAGAAAACACTAATACCCAATGCAGACATTAAGGCTTCTATGTCACCTTGCAAGTGACTCAGGGAAATTTTTACATCTTCTAGTCCAATCGTAATAATTCCTGCAATAGCCACTACCATTCCAATTAAGAATTTTCTGTCATAGCGTTGACCAAAGAGTATCCATCCTAACAGGGGTGTGAACATTGCATTGAAATTACGCATTAAAGTCGCATTAGCAACATTAGTCTGTGCCAGAGACCAATTCCACATTAGTAAGCTGACAGAGGCAACGGTAGCAGCACTCAACAATAGTCCTATTCTTCCTAGGGTATAGGTTTTTTGTTTTTGACTTTTGCTATTCTCAGGGTAGGTACTTATAGAATTAATACCATTCAATAATCCAAAGGCTAAAGTTGCAATCCAAAGACGATTAAATGCTATGGCAATGGATCCAATTTCTCGTTGACTTAATCGAATAAATAATCCTGCCATCGATAAGGAGACAACTGCTAGAATCAACGCGAAAAAAGCAAGTGTTGTTGTTGTGATTTCTGATTTCTGTTGGGGTTTTTCTAATGGATTACTCATTGAATTTTCAGAAATAATAAATACAAAATACAATGGTTAATTTAAGCTGTAATAACCGTATTTTCTGTATCAATGACCCTGGTTGACTGACAAAACTTAATGAAAAGCATAATCGTAGGTTTTTACCTTAAATTCGAGTCGATAGTACCTTTTCTGATGTTGTTTGCGGGAGGCCATGGCTGGGTCAGGGTCGTAATTAGAGGT
>NZ_JAAHFZ010000136.1:0-3573 GCF_010672795.1 Moorena sp. SIO1G6 | reverse complement strand
TGAAACATGTCCAAGATAATCTCATCTCATGGATACCACCAAGAAACCCCAGCAACATTCCAACTGACACAGACTTAGAAGCTACTGAATGGTGGACTGAAGACAACATCGGAACTACCAAAATATTCACACGAGACGTCAAACTAGCAGTCATTACTGAAGACTTCATTGAATGGTTAGAGAATGTATGCTCGGTAAAGCAGAAAGCCGAACTACTTGATAATCTCCACATAGTGACAGCTACTTATTATCCGAGATGCGAACGTGTTGATACTTTAGAAGAACTGCTAGACCGAAGAGCTAATCACACTGGCAAAAACACCACCAACGCTGTAAACCAACGCAAGAAGTCTAAAATCATCAAGACTGAACAAGAGTGCTATGCATGGACTAGTGTAAATCTTGGAGAATTGTTAGTTGATAAACTGCTCAAACTTCGAAGTCAATATAGCAAGAAAATAGCGAGTGAGAAACCATGGAACTCTCTGTATAAGCTAATTATAAACACAATCTACGGAATCATGGTTTCGCCATTTTTCGCCATTGGTAATGTAGTTGTCGGCAATAACATCACAGCACGCGCCCGAGCTATGGCGTGGTATATGGAGAAATCACTGCACGGTTTTCAGACCATTACTGATGGATGTGCTTTCGAGTTAGACAACGTCATTCATAAAAAATCTAGTCGTAAACTAACCGCTGAAGCATTAGTGGAAGCGTACACACCATCGAAAGCAAACCATTTAAAGTTCGGAAGTCTCTTTAAAGACCAAGATATCGAACTTGGGACAATTCAACAAGATGATGAATTGACAGTCATCGCCAAAACTAAAAATGGAATAATGACCAGTAAAGAGTTAGAAAACATGACAGCTAAGCAAGTAGCAACACACATACGAAACACATTCCCATCAGTTTCAGTGGTCAACAAGTTTGAATTTGAAATCAAGTCAATCTGCACATCTGGCACATTCCACGGCTCAGCTAACTACAAGTTTCAAATTGGCGATGAAAAAGTCACCACAAAAATGCGCTCATACCGAGATAATGAATGTCAAGCCGAAACCATGAATGGTGATGAGTTGCAAAGCTTAACTAACGAATATCTACCATCCGAAACATTCTTAGATAGTCTACACGAGACACCATACAGTGTTGAGCGTGCAAAAACTTATCTGTTCCGTAAGATACTGAAACCAAGCGAATACAAGAAAAATTATCTGACATCTTGGAAAAATTCTCAAGCATTCCCCGGATGCACAGTTGAGTCGGCTCGTCTGTTGCGAGAATGTAGCTTATCACAATTCACATTTCAAACCCATGACCAAATGAAAAGTTGGGAGCGTGAACAGAAATATCTCATCAACAAGTATGGTCAATCATACGAAACATTTTTCACTAATGATGATGGAACTATCAATTATCAACTGATGACAAATTCGATTGACGCAGCCATCCGTGCTGGTAATCGCAATTTCAAGTCAACCATCAAAGAACACAAGTACTACCATGCAGCGCGACATTATGAAGAACATCCAGAATTCCAATGTTTGCTAATGGTCAGAGCCAATTTAGATATTCGATATGGTCGCAAATTGGTTACTGGTAAAAATGATAGCAGTGAAGAGTAATCAAATCTAGATAAACCATCAATAAAAGTTAGCACATGCATTTTTGGAATTCACTGCTAACAAGAAACACAAACCGAAAACTTGTCAAATATTCACATTTTGCATGTGCTAACAAAACTGGGACATACCCAGTCAAAGGTCAATACTGACACTATGATAACACATTCATCCCATTAACACCAATTACCGGTATCAATGAAATGGATATCAATAATTCCAACTATTGAAAACGCTTGATGGTAGTTAGTAGTACTCTAATCCACACAAACCAATGGTGTTAATGGGTTATTAGACTGGTGATTTAAACAATGCCAAAAAACACTAAATTTCACCACTCAAGATATCAGTTCAAAAAAACCTGCTTGACTGGTGAAAAATCGAATTCTGAAACCCGCATGAAATATGGGTATGTGTGTTTTTGTTGGCGTGAACGCCGCTAATATATGGGGAATTGATGCACGCCAACCCCATATTTTGGCCGCGAAGCATCCGCTTAATTTCCGTGACTGAGAACTTGTTCTTATAGTTGACATCTCACAACGAGATTAAGCGTATTTGAGTCGGTTTTGGGTATTTGATGTTCTAATGACATTGTGAATCAATAAGCTATCATAACCATCCCTTCCCTCTACCCTTTACCCTTCTCTCTCCATCTGAGGGTCTGTTAGTTGACTATTTAGTTTGTGAATTTTTGATGTGTGTGGCCAAGATGGTCTGATTCATGCCCACATTTTGGCTATCATTGGCCGTACCCGGCCAATTAGCTGGTTCATATACCCATTTTAGCTTTAAGAGTGGTTACGGGCTTGCCTTTGCATTGGAATACCACCATGTAGAATCTATCTTAGGTGTCGCTGTTTTCTTTTTATGACCCCTAACTGTACCCCTGTCGCATTTTTCGATACATTGAACTTGGCAGAGCCGCCTTACCGAATCCCCATCCCAATGACTACTGAAGAGCTGCCTGGTAGTGATTGGTTGGATTGGTTGCTTTATAATGACCGGTTTCTGCTCGCCCATTCCATGCACCAGCGCTTTGTAGCTCATAAGACCATCAACGGTTACTGGTTTGCTCACCGCATAATGCATCAGCGAGTCCGTACCAATTTATTGGGAGTTTCCAGTGATTTGTGTTGTGGGTTGCTAGAGCTTGCTGCTATCAACATTTCCTTACCCGATAACGAGTACTGGGTAGATTGTGCGAACTATGAATTTAGTACTTACCCGGTGTGTTCCCCGAGTACTTCTGACGTCACTATGCAGTTAATTGACGAGTATATGCGAGCTGCTCACGGACTGAACACTATCCCACCAACCGAGCAGTGGGATAGCTTGAAAAAGTTCAGAGATTGGGTTTCATCTCTACAGCATTAGTGATAATTTCTTTAATAACTTCTTCGCCAATTATCTCTAAAAACCGTCCCGTGTAACCGCGTTTTTTCTCTCCGCGATGAACTACTTCAACACGATAAATTATAGTTGATTCATATTCTTTGCATGAGTAATATATTGTGTGATTTGTTTGTTCGTCGTAAAGCTCAATCTCTTCCCCCCATTGTACTTCAGACCTTATTAACCAATATTTATTTCCATTCTTATCATATGCAGTTTCACGGATTATAATTATCGGGTCATCTATTAAAAAATCTCGGTGAACGCCATCATCTTCACAGTATTCATCTGGATATGATTGGATGTAATTATCCACGACCATTATCACTTCTTCATTGCTGGGTATTTTGTAAGTGTTAATCATCCAGCTTGGGCTTCTACCAATCATATAGTCTTACAGAGTCTTACACGAGTATGTTAGCATAGTCTTACACAAGTCTTACAATACAAACGCATTGGCCATGAAGAGAACTAGTACTAGCACCGTGACTGATGGACTACTCCACTGTATGAATGGCAATTGGACCATCCAAATCCCAGCTGACGCTTA
>NZ_JAAHFZ010000135.1:0-3656 GCF_010672795.1 Moorena sp. SIO1G6 | reverse complement strand
ATCAACGGTGTCGATCTTTCAAGCTCACCAAGAAATTATTTGAATTGTTTATTGAATATCGGTTATTTACTATGCCTAATTTAGGAAGTTATGAAGCTTTCTCCATTATCATTTAGGAGTAGTATAGCCATTTTCTATCCCATGAGCTACAAAGGGATCCCCCTAAATCCCCCTTAAAAAGGGGGACTTTGAGGTTGATAACCGTACGTTATAAATGCAATAAACGCTATAAGTAAATATTATTATTTATGCTAGTATAGCATTCAAAATTAAAAAAGCTTTTTCTATCAGACTATAGCGGTTTATAGTCTAATCAGGTACACATTATTTTTATCCTCTTACATTTTATGACTTCACTGCTCCCTACTCCCTACTCCCTACTCCCTTTGCTATAGATTATCGCTATTCACTAGATTGAGTTGAAGAAGGAGATGGAACAGTTGGCGTTGGTGACAGTGACGGCTGCTGATCTATTCTAAAAAATCTTTTTATTTGCTCGTTAAATATCCCATTACCGAATAATCCTATCACTCCCGCAACCACACCAACAATTGTCATAATCCCAAGGATTTTGTTCCATAGATCTCCGCTGCTAGGGTTGGTTTTAGGGTCAGTGACTTTGATAGTATTGCGTTTCCCTTTTCCGATTTTATTTGTAGTAATAGTTTTGCTGTTATTAACACTGCCTCTATTCTTGTTATTGGAATTGGTGATGACATCGCCACCATCCGTGTTGAAAGTCTTCTTTTTAACCATATTGGTTATATCTTTTCCTCCGATGGAAACATTACCACCTTCATTATACAAATCTATATTATATGTACTTTGATTATCTCCCACAGTTTTACTAACTATGGGATCATGATATAATATCGTCTTAATAACGTCTTTTGGCTCAAGTGCATTCCAGGTTTTACGACGCATGGTATCCCTGGCAGATATCAGCCTTTGCTTAAGCCAACGTAGTTCAGGAAATTTTCCAAAAATACGCTCCAATTGATCACAGGCTTGAGGGGTTCCAAAATTTTCCAGTTGCCGTAGAATGTCATCTCTTAATCTAGCCACCTTATCCCTTGGACTGACATTATAACGTACACCATTACTATGATCGGGATCTTCGTGATAGGGATATTGCCTAACCAGCCACATATATAGATCAGCTAACTGTTTCTCATTAAGATTAAGCTCTAAGTGACCCGGAAACGAATAATAGCGATAAGCAACTGACTCAATCAAGTCTCGTCCAAGATTTGGTTCTTGCTCAAGAATCGACCATATACTAGACCAACGGTCAGCAGTTGGGTAGCGGAATAGCAATGTTAAGGCAATGATGACTCTGTCACGTTCATCTTTGTTCAAAGGCAATGGCAATGAGCTCAATGTTTGTAGATATTCTATAGCTTCATCTCTAGCTTCATTCGAGCCATGTTTGAGAAGCTCTTCTAACAGATACCGAATACAGCTGGGCTTTAGGGATTTACTTTGAGCCTTTTCTAAAATAAAATCGCTTAGATCGTCATCCCAACATTTTTTAAATATTCTAATTCTAGATATAGAGTCAAACTGCTGATTTTCTTGATCGATCAGAATATCCAAAGTTTTACACACCTGATCACGAGCCTTTGAGTAAACTATCTTTACTAACTCTAAAAAGTTGTCAGAATCTAGGTTTCCAAGAGGAAAAGCGATGATTACAGGTGCCCAAATGCGCCATGTCTCAGATGGAATAGTTTCAAGAATCTTTGGAGCTTTATTTAGAAGCAACAGAAATGCTCTACAACCCGCCAAGGCTGGCCAATTAACTTTATTCTTACCAATCCAATCAGTATTTATCTCTTTTTGATTTATAATATAGTTTTCAGCACCTTGAATAATCCTAGTCCGAATCGGTTCATCAGCCTCTTTCCACCCTGGAAGCTTAGTTAAATCAGGTTCAGTTTCATAATAATTGAATCGGCTGTCTGGCTTTAGGGTCATTTCCGTATTCAACCGCCACCAAGCTGATAAGTTACCATTTTCTAATTGATTTAGACTAAGAATAATTCTATTTCTATGATATGGTGCTAATAAGTTTTGTTGAGGACGGTTATTCCGAGCTTTGTTTGAAGGTAGTTTTTCCCCTATAAAAAAATCACTAAAGTTTTCATAACACTCTCTACCCTTATTATTCAGGTAATCATCAATAAAATCAATTTCTTCTTTATTATTTAGCTGCAATTCACGGTATATTGAAATCGCAAAATTTTTATGTGATTTATCCGATTTTGACCCAAGCCTTGGAGTTAGGTAGATATCTCCTATTAAATCTAATACGAAATCATATAATCGACCATAGTGATTTTCTTTTAAATTAACTAGTACGTTGACAAACTTACCACTCTTACCCTCGTCTTTTATAAAATCTAATTTTAATCTTGGTTCCCTAAGCCATTTTTCTTGAAGCATTGGTACAAGTGTATACTCGATAAACAGTTGGTATGAGCCAAGAAGAAGATTTATTTTTTTTGGAGGAGTTAAGGCATCAAACAACTCATCATCTGTCAAATAATTGCGCTTATTATTACACAGTGCTTGTAGGCAACAACCCTTAAGCCTGTCGTCCTCATCCTCCGGAAGCGGATTAAGGGCTAACGGCTTGAGTTTGAGTCTTGAATTCTTATCTCTAATCTCCCCAATAGCTTGAACAGCACTAATCCTAAGTTCAATTTTTTCCTCTGAATCAGTTGCTAAGGTAACCAATTCATTTTGGAGTTTATTCACTTCACAAACTTCAGCAATCTTGATAGCTGTATCTCGTGCATCAATTGCCTTACTTGCATCCACAATATATGGACGAAGCTGTTCCGCAAGGTTAGGATGTTTTAGTTTCTCGTGTAAGCGGTAGTTAATATTTTGAGCAACAAAGATTTCTTGTTCAGACTGCATCAATAAATAGGAAACTACCGCTTCTTGCACAGTACCATCTGGAGGTAGATCGCTCAGAAGTAACACATCAGGATCAGTGCTAAGAATTACCTCACGTATCTCAGGTATCATAGTCGCTAACCATGCAGCAGTTTCATGGAGCTGAGGAATCAATTTCTGCTCAGGGTCTTCATCCTCAGATAAATAGAAAAGACTCTGGAATAAGGACACAGATACATTATGTTCCTTCAAATACCATGCTGCTAGAAACTCAGCATAGGTCTGATGAGACCACCCTATCAGCTTTTCACCACGGGATGAGAACAAGCCAGTATCTAAAACCTCTTTGATAGCTGGTTCAGTGATATCAAAATTTTTGCTATTAGCAACTTCCTCCCCAATGCAGAGATTTTCAATTAGAACTAGCTCATCTTTAGATGGAGCACAATCTGCATATGTTCCATTACAAACACCAAATCGATTGGCAAAAATTGTAACAGCCGCAATCCGAGCAGCAATAATCAGGCGCTGGTTTCGATTGAAATGACCCATAGCATCTGAGGCAAGACGGCTAGAATTACTTTCTTCGCATAAACAGAGACAGCCATCAAGATAAATTTCATCAGTTAGAGTCGATGCCCGGTATTATCCGGGGCACCTCTCCTTCGGAACCGTGCATGAGACTTTCATCTCACACGGCTCCTAGATATCCTCTCCTTTCGGAGTGCTCCAGTGTATCTGTTGGTGGCAGC
>NZ_JAAHFZ010000134.1:0-3692 GCF_010672795.1 Moorena sp. SIO1G6 | reverse complement strand
TGCTCCCTGCTCCCTGCTCCCTGCTCCCTGCTCCCTGCTCCCTGCTCCCTGCTCCCTGCTCCCTGCTCCCTGCTCCCTGCTCCCTGCTCCCTGCTCCCTGCTCCCTGCTCCCTGCTCCCTGCTCCCTAAAACCAAAAAAATTGTACCTTACTAGATTAAAAACCGCTATAACGGATATTTAACAATGTCGCTCTACCAGGCTAATCTATGTCTTCACCAATTGTCAGTTGTCAATTGTTATTATTGACGCAACCACAATCAGAGACGTCATAGTAGTGAGTGCGCTTTACCTATAGGTTGCCTATCAAGAGATGAAACACTAGACCAGATCAAGCTCACCAATAACCGTAAGCATATGCGCTACGCGCACGCTGCTTGAGGTGCCGTCAGCGGTCAGCCGTCAGCTTTTAGCTCACGCTACGGGAACAGCTTTCCATAACTCAGATTAAACTAATGCTTACCTGTTGTCTTGATGCAATAGCGAGTGGGGGAAACCACGGCAGTCGCTCATGGGGGAGACCCCCTTTGGCCGCGCTGCCTCCCCAAGACCGTAATGGTGCGTTTTCCGTAGGCGAATTAAATTCGCCACGGGTCGCACCTCTGCATCGCTTATTCAAAAGCTGTTCCCTTTGCTTACCCTATGCCCATAAGCACCTCAAGTAGCCTGTCCATAGCCCATAAGCTGATAACTGATAGCTGATACGCGACACGCTGATAGCTGAATGCTTACAAATAACCAATTACACATGACAGGCCAAGGGAAGCGTCAATGAACCCTAAACAACCCTAAACAGATTGGTGAGGTGGCTTGAGTCACAACATATTCCGGATTTTCTGAACAATTTAGTGTGTCTTTATCTAGCAAGAGTCAATATGTTTATGAACAATACAGTTAACCCAGGAAAAAAAAGACCCCTTGATATATTAAGCGAAATTGCTAAGAATCACAGTAGTCTACAACCACGATTGACTAGACCAGTGGTGGGTGTAAGCTTACTGGTGGTTTCCGCTATTACCCTACCTAAACCTAGCCTAGCTCAAATCCCTTCAATCAAGGTACCAGCTCCACCATCCCCGATCGAGGTACCAGCTTCAACATCCCCGATCGAGGTACCAGCTCCACCATCCATTGCTGACTTCATTAAGGTGAATCAGAGTAACACGGTATCAGCAGCCACACCCCCTGTGCGTAACTCTTTACCACCAGACAGAGCTTATACCCTTGATGCTGGAGATGTTCTTAATCTGAATATCTTTGATGTTGATGAATACAGTGGTCAGTATCAAGTACTGGTGAACGGTTCCCTTAACTTACCCTTGATTGGTAGTGTATTTGTAAGGGGAAAAACTCTCGATCAAGCTAGCGAACTCGTCACCAGTGCCTTTTCAGTTTACATCAAACGCCCAGTAGTTTCCTTGAGTCTGGTGAAACCCCGTCCTTTAAAAATTTCCGTGGCTGGGGAAGTGAGTCGCCCTGGAGCCTATACCATGGGTCTGAATGAAGGACAGCAATTTCCCTCCCTGACTCAAGCGATTAATTTGGCTGGGGGGGCTACCCTAACAGCAGACGTTAAGCAAGTAGAACTTCGGCGTCGTGAAGGCTCTGGGCAGCGCAATACTTATTATATCAATCTCCAGCAATTGATTAACAGAAGTGATATCAGGCAGGATGTTACCTTGCGGGATGGGGATGAAATCTTGCTCCGAACTACTACTGCTATCAACCCAGAGGAAACCCGTCTATTGTCCAATGCCAGTTTTGCAGCTAATGCCAGCCGTCCGATTCAAGTGGCTGTGGTCGGGGAAGTGATTAACCCAGGAGCTTATGTGGTCAAGGGAGAAACTCTGGGTAATAACAACATTAACATCGGTAGTGCTGATATCCGTAGCACCAATGCACCACCAACTGTAACCCAAGCGATCGCGATCGCTGGAGGCATTACCCAAGACGCTAACGTTCGCCAAGTTAAAGTGCGACGTTTGACCCAAGGGGGTACACAACAAGAAATTGCCTTGGATTTTTGGCAATTGTTGCGACAGGGTGACCTCTCTCAGGATATCCTCTTAAAGGAGGGAGATACAATTCTTGTTACCAAAGCTGACGAAATTGCTCCAGAGGTAGCATTGGCATTAGCAGATTCCAACCTTTCTGCTGCTGCCATCCCGGTCAATGTGGTTGGTCAAGTTCAACGACCTGGTAATGTGGAAGTCAAGCCCAATTCTCCTCTGAATGAAGCCTTGCTTGCCGCTGGGGGATTTGATGACGTTCGTGCTGAAAAGGGTTCTGTCGAATTAGTTCGCCTGAATCGCAATGGCACAGTTGAAAAAAGAGAAATTGAAATCGATTTTACTGCTCCAGTTAACGAGGAAACTAATCCCACCTTGCAGCCTAATGATGTGATTATTGTTAAACGGGATGGTGTCGCAAAAACTGCGGACAACGTCGAAAGGATTTCCAGACCTGCTAGCGGTATTTTCAACCTAATTGAATTACCGATTAGATTATTTAACCTTCTATTCTAGTTTAGCTGTCAGCGATCAGTATTAAGCATTCAGCTTATTTGCTGATCGCTGATGCTTTGTAAGCATATGCGCTACAGATGGTGCTACTTGAGGTGCGGTCAGCGGTCAGCGGTCAGGGTTCAGCTATCAGCTATCATGCTTAAAATAAACCTATGCAGGCCTATGGCCACGCTACGAGAACGGGAGATTTTAATAGTTCGAGATTAATGAGAATTGAAAGTCTGGGCAAAAGCCCTTGGCCTGTGGCCAAAGCTTAGCTCTTTTATTCAAAAGCTGACAGCTGACCGCTGAGGGCTGAATGCTGACCAATTTTAATACTGAGTTTACAGATAAGTCTGATGAAATGGAGAGTGATTCTTGAGCCTGATCTAGATAACGGAGACTGGGCAGCTTGGTGCCCCGAACTTCCTGGTTGTACTTCCTGTGGTGAAACTAAAGTAGAAGCACTAGAAAATATGCGTGAGGCTATTGAGCTCTACCTTGAACCTGCCCCCCTTGAGCTGGCTGAAGGTTCTGTCACTTGTGAGGTTACTATCTAATGATATCTATTTTCACGCCTAGGCTCTAATAGCTAGAGCCTCTGGCTAAGTTTTAACAATGGATCAGTTCTGGTGTCTGGTTCAGAATTTGACTGCGAATAGAAATAAAGTCCTGATAAGCGGGTGATTCTAAGGCTTCTGGACGAAATATAGCGGTTTTGTGACAGTTTTGAAATGCTAACTTGATCCCAAAATAACGTTCGACTGCACCACGAATCGCATCCCCACCTATCATCCGCAGTAGCTGAGCTCGATCTTGCTCAGTTGGTGGTGGTACCGAATGCTCTACCCATTCCGCTTCACCCTGTGCCAAGCGCTTGGCCAGGTCTTCCACAATTCCAAAGGCATAAGGTAACGATTGCCTGATGCTGTCAATAAAAGCTTCTTGATTAACCTCGCCCTCCTGTGCCTGCTTCAACAGCTCTGGAGTAATGTTCAGTGACATAGGCTTTTCCTTGATATCCCTAATGAAGAAAATAGTTATCAGAGGTTCACACTTAGTTGGGATACTCTTAAACCGTAATTAATCGGGATAATCCCGGATAAGACGGTCAAGGTGCATTTTATTGTGGTCTAAGTGAGGGGTGGTCATCGGCAATTGGAGTTAAGCCTGCCACCCATCTATTTAGA
>NZ_JAAHFZ010000133.1:0-4013 GCF_010672795.1 Moorena sp. SIO1G6 | reverse complement strand
CGCGATTGGCCGTAGGCCACGCTAAAAGCGATCGCATTCCCAATCCCGATTCCCGATTCCCGATTCCCGATTCCCAATTCCCGATTCCCGATTCCCGATTTCCTAACTATTCCGATATTGACGCAGTCGCTAATAGTGGAAACCACAGCACTTGACTTGCTAGCCACCCTTACCATGTTTACCACTATTACCACGCTTTCCTCCCGATTACCGGAAATTGTCAATTTCTCTTTTTTCCTTTATACTAGTAGTATCGGAATAGTTAAAGCAGGGTCAACTGATGAACAAGTGCGTTGGAACTACTGAAGCAGCATCTCTATTAGGAATTTCTTCTCGACGATTGCGCCAACTTCTAGATAAGGGTCGCGTCCGGGGTGCCTATAAAAGCGGAAAATTCTGGATTATTCCTCTGTTCAACCATTTGCCACAAATTACTAAAGGTAATCGTGGACCGAAGGGCAAATGGCGCACTAGTCGTACGACGGCTTTAGCGAAGATTAATGTTAATCGCAATCACATTGGCTCGAATATGAAGAAAGGCCCGGAAGACCGGAAGCCAGTGATTTCAGTTAAACGAAAGGGCACTAATCTCTACGGTAATGAGGTAGAAATCCTCGGTCCTTGTAAGATTGTGTATCAGCCGGATAATCCACTGGATTGTGGCGCTCGTTTGTGGATTGAAACCTTTAGTGATATTCACTTTGTTGGTGGTAGTTTTCCGGCTAGTAGTTGAGGGGGTCAAGGGCTTTTGGTTTAGCAGCTGCTGTTAACGGGACTGAGCTAGTATAAATGTATGTTTAGGTTTCAACCAACAACATATGAGGTGTGTAATGAAGGGATTATCTCTTAGCCTAGTCTTGGGCGTTGCGTTATTCGCTAACCCGGTTTTCAGTTATCAACTTGGTCAGGATGATGGCGCAGGTGTCGAGACTGCGAAGACTTGCTCCAGCTGCGGATACGATGATCCCGCAGGTGATCAGGGACAAGACTGCCCCAACTGTAAAGTAAACAGAAAAACTGCGACTAAGTAGGTAGGTCTAATTAGACGTTAAAAAAATTGTAGGGACGGGCTTAGGCGAAAGTCTTGCTAAATAAGCGATTTAACCATCAAAACCCGCCCGCCCTTAGTTGCGTTTATTTATGGCCACCTACTTATAGCGTTTCTCGCAGTTATGAGGTAAGCTTTTCAACCTCAAAGTCCCCCTTATTAAGGGGGATTTAGGGGGATCAATTTGTACCTTATGGGATATAGAATTGCTATATTTAGCTCAACTTTTATACTGGCAATCTGGTTAGCGCTTAGCTTGGGTTTGTCGTAACAGGTTAGCCAAGTTTTTTAAATCCTGACTTAGTTGGAATGAATTCATCTCTTTGGTTCTAGTTTATGGACATTCTTTGAGATAATTAGCAGCTACCCAGCCTTTGATGGGAGCGGTAATTTCATAGAACACTGAATTTGTTTTATCTATAACCGTCACCTGTTGTCCATTTTTCAATTGTTCCTTCTGTGGATGATTCAAGTCTGGATAGTCACGAACAGGTAAATAATTTTTTGTTCTGTACACCACGAAGCACTTGCCCTGTTGTTTGTTGCTGGGAGAAAATATCGAAGATGCTACTAGTAAAATACCTATTACCGGTACGGCGGTTTGTATAACTATCAGGTACACAGGATTGTTTTTCCAGTTCCGATTACCTAACTGAATTACAAACCGCTGTAAAGTCCATACAGATAGTCCTTCCTCTTCCCAATAGCTTTCTGGCAAGGTTTCAAAAACTTGTGATTTCTCATATTTGTTAAGCTTTTTAAATAAATTGGGGAAAAAATGTTTTATTTGTTGAAAATCTTCTTCAATCCACTGGCACAGAACTTCAATGGCTTTTTCACGGACGTCTGGATGTTCTTCTATTGTGAGGATTCTGTATAGTGGATCAATCACTTTTTCATCCTGAATTTCCCCGTAAGTTTGAACCACAGTTATTAGCAATTGGTTACGGGAAGTAATTTGTGGTTCCTCAACAGGGTATTGAATCTCACATTGTTCACATTTGGTATGCCACTGTTCGAGTATATCTAAAACTTCGGCGGCATGATTAGTATGATAGCCAGACTCAAATATATTAATAATTTCTTCAGAAACTCGTAATTGCTCATATTTGTCAAGCTCTTCAAATAAACTGGGTAAGAAATTGGGTAAAACAGATATTATTTGTTGAAAAGCTTCTTCAATCCACTGGCACAGAACTTCAATGGCTTCTTCACGGACGTCTGGATCTTCTTCTATTGTCAGGAGTCTGTATAGTTGCTTAAGCACTTTTTTATCCTGAATTTCCCCGTAAGTTTTAACCACAGTTATTAGCAATCGCTCACGAGAAGTAATTTGTGGTTTCTCAACAGGGTATTGAATCTCACATTGTTCACATTTGGTATGCCACTGTTCGAGTATATCTAAAACTTCGTAGGCATGATTATTATAATAGGCAGACTTAAATTCACTAATAATTTTTTCGGTTAAATCTTCACTTATTTTTCCGTATTCGCGTTGCACTAATGTACACAGCACTTCTTGTAGTTGAAATAAGTGCTGCGGTATGAGCATTCGTAAGATCTGATCGCGAAAGCGCTCAAGAACCAGAGAATTGTGGTTGTCTGACAACAATTTTATTAACCACTCTTGAAATCCTTCGGTTAGTTTTCCAGGTGGATCGGACTTTGCTGCATAGCTGATGGTCAGAGCAATAGTAGCTCGAACATTCTGTTTAAGTTTATTCTTCTTATTTTCTTCAATGCCCGAAAAATTTTCTTGGTACAAATATCTAATAGTTTGAAGTAATTGTTCCTTCTGTTCAAGCTTGTGCCACCGAGCCATTGCCCGTGCTGCCACCGCTTGGACACCTAGGGCTGTTACACCTTCTTCCCCATAAGTTGCCAGCCTTAGCAAAGTCTCTTTAACAACATCAGTGTCAATCAAACCGATGTCGCTAATTGCCCCACTAATTGCTGTGCGCAGTGGATAACGTCGCGTCTTCTCACCTAGAGAACCATACAACTGCTGCCCTACAGGAATTCCAGACGTATCTTTCTTTCTAGATACACCTCGTTTTACAGAGGTTTTAACCAGCTTTACCAGCACTGGAAGTGCAGCATAAATACGTTGTCGATATGTATTCCATGCAATTTTAAATAGCTCTAAACGCTGCTCAGGTAGCCAACTTTCAATCCTCTTTTGCCGATCGTTTTTGACTTCAACCGGGCGGAAGAAGTTATGAAAAGGCTGCAAATCGCAGTGATCGAGAGCACAAAGAGATGAGTCACGTCGATACCACTCATGGTCAGCTAATTGTCCTATGGCAACTAGACACTGATCCTCGAAAAGACCATCGAAGAAATTCAGTCCTAAAGCAATTAATTTCTCACGAGGTTGGAGAACGTTATTAAACCATCGTTCCAGTATTTTTTTATTGTCCTGAGCAAGGTTAATTAGTTGATCAATTTCTTCTGGATTTAATGGCTCTTTTTCGGTTGAAAGTAATTCAACAAATTTATAAATTTTGTCTGGTGTTTTTAACTTTTCAGCAATTGATTCAATGGAAATTTTATCTGGCAAAGACCATGGAAGCTGTTTTAGTTGATCTTTTAACTCTTTGGATAAATCATCTTTTTTGTACAGACCATCAACTTCTAAATCCTTCCAAAAATCTCCAATTGTATCGGTTAAACCCCAAACAGCACGAGGCTCATCTGTAGCGAATATGACATAGTGGTTACTATCAGCAGCAGCTTTTTGGATCAGGGATAAATCATAGTCAATATCCTGAAATCTAACCCGTGTTAGCACAAAAATTGTTCTGGTTTCAGTTTGCTCAAGTATTTGATAGAAGTTCTCAAGTCAATTTCACCCCGATGCGATCGCATATAAAAATCTCTGAGATAGTTGGGTAGATAATGCCTCATATCCTGCATCAGCAATGTCGGTGGAATTCCAGAACCACCAATAGGCAATGGGTCAGCA